>JAKDKP010000006.1 GCA_030453285.1 Propionibacteriales bacterium | reverse complement strand
GCGCCACATCGGCAGGGAATCTGGCGTACTGTCAGCGGACGTGAATCTGTCCGACGCCGGTAAGCGGCTGGTCTTGGGGCGCAAGCTGGCCAGTGGCCAACTGGGCGAGACCCTGCTGCCCAAGCGCATTGCGCTCCCGGTCTTCGCCTCCGATGCCTTGAGTTCGGTGGCCTACGCGCCCGACGAGATCCTGATCACCCTCTCCCTGGCGGGGGCGGCCGGGTTCGCTTTCTCCTGGAAGATTGCGCTGCTGGTGGCGGTCGTCATGCTGGTCGTGGTGGCCTCGTACCGGCAGAACGTGCACGCCTACCCGTCCGGCGGTGGCGACTACGAGGTGGCCACGGTCAACCTCGGCCGCAATGCCGGTCTGACGGTCGGTAGCGCCTTGCTGGTCGACTACATCCTCACTGTGGCGGTGTCGGTCTCCTCGGGGGTGCAGACCGCCAAGGCGGTCCTGCCCTTCATCGACGGCTACGAAGGCTTCGTGGCGGCCGGGGTGATCCTGGTGCTGATGACGATCAATCTGCGGGGGGTCAAGGAATCGGGCACCCTGTTCGCCTTCCCGACCTACCTGTTCATGGCCTCCATCGGGGTGATGGTCATAGTCGGATTGGTCCGGATCATCGTGCTCGGTCAACCGCTGCGCGCCGACAGCGCCCAGTTCGGGGTGCAGGGTGATCCGATGTACGAGCCGTTGGTCGGGTTCGCGATGGTGGCCCTGCTGGCCAGGACCTTCTCGTCGGGCTGTGCCGCGTTGACCGGGGTCGAGGCCATCTCCAACGGGGTGCCGGCCTTCAAGGAACCCAAGAGCCACAACGCCGCCACCACCCTCGGGCTGCTCGGCATCGTCGCGGTCTCGATGATGGGCGGCATCATCGCCCTGTCCAACCTGACCGGTCTGCAGCTCATCGACGGTGAGAACTCGGTCTACACCCGCAATGGAGTGCCGGACCCCACGATCGTCGAGCAGACGGCGGTGGCGCAGCTCGCCCAGGTCATCTTCGATGGCTTTCCCCCGATGTTCTGGCTGGTCATCGCGGTGACGATGTTGATCTTGTTTCTGGCCGCCAACACCGCGTTCAACGGCTTTCCGGTGCTGGGGTCGATCCTGGCCCGGGACGGCTATCTGCCCAGGCAGCTGCACACCCGCGGAGATCGGCTCGCCTACAGCAACGGCATCGTCGCCCTGGCGGGTCTGGCGATCGTGCTGGTGATGCTGTTCAAGGCCGACGTCACCGCCTTGATCCAGTTGTACGTGGTGGGAGTCTTCGTGGCGTTCACCACCAGCCAGCTCGGCATGATGCGGCACTGGACGCGTCACCTGCGCACCGAGACCCGGCCGGCCGAACGGTCGCGGATGAAGCGGTCACGACTGATCAACGCCATCGGCCTGACGATGACGGGCACGGTGCTGGTGGTGGTGCTGGCCTCGAAGTTCATCCACGGTGCCTGGATCGCCATTCTGGCCATGGCGCTGGTCTTCGTGATGATGAAGGCGATCCGGCGGCACTACGACAAGGTCGCCGAGGAGACGAGCTGGGCTCCCGGTGACGGGCGGACCCTGCCGAGCCGAGTGCATGCGGTCGTGCTGGTTTCCCGGGTGCATCAGCCGACCCTGCGGGCGCTGTCGTACGCGAAGGCGTTCGGTCCGAGTTCGATGGAGGCGGTGACCGTCGACGTCGAACCCGAGGAGACTCAGCGGTTGATCGACGCCTGGCAGGCCGCCGGCATCCAGACCCCGCTCACGGTGATCGCCTCCCCGTACCGTGAAGTCACCAACCCGATCGTCAAGCACATCGCCGAGCTACGACGCGAGAGCCCACGAGATGTGGTGGCGGTGTACGTCCCTGAGTACGTCGTGGGTCGCTGGTGGGAGAAGCTGATGCACAACCAGAGTGCGAGCCGGCTCAAGGCGCGGCTGCTGCACATGCCCGGCGTGGTGATGATCTCGGTGCCGTACGTGTTGGCCTCCTCGGTCGGTGGCGGCGAGCGGATGGCCGCCGAGGACACTGCACCTTCGGCTTTGTGGACCCGGCGGAAGTGATGGCTGGAGGCTCGTCGAACCAGCCGGCCGATCCGGTGGGGACCGTGATCGGGCCGGTCACCATCGGCCCGGTCGCCCACGGCGGACACTTCGTCGCCCGGTACGAGGGCCGGGTGATCTTCGTGCGGCACGGCTTGCCACGGGAACAGGTGATGATCAACATCACCGACGCCGACCATGATCGGTTCTGGCTCGGCGATGCGGTCGAGGTGATCGAGGCCGCCCCCGATCGGGTCACTGCACCGTGTCCGGTGAGTGGGCCCGGGCTGTGCGGCGGCTGCGATTTCCAGCACGTTGCTCTTGATCTTCAGCGCGAACTGAAGCGACAGGTGGTGGCCGAACAGCTGGATCGGTTGGCGGGTCTGTCCTGGTCCGGCGTGGTCGAAGAGGTTCCGCATGACGACGTCGTTGCCGGCGGTGGCTGGCGCACCCGGATGCAGTGGCACGCTGCCGAGCCCGACGATGGGCCGAACCGCTGGGGGCTGCGGGCCCATCACAGCCACACCGTCATCCCCGTCACCGATTGCCACATCGCCGCCGACGCCCTGCCGTCGGTCTCTGGTGCATCTCTCCGGGGCGGGGGTCGACAGGCCACCGCCGTGCTCGCCGCGGCAGGGGAGACCGCCCTGCTCATCGACGGGACCGTGCGTCATCACACCGACGGCGCCGGAGGCGAGTTGGCACGAGACACCGTCACCCACCAGGCCGCAGGTCGCTCGTACGAGGTGGCCATCGACGGGTTCTGGCAGGTGCACCCGGCGGCGGCGGATGTCCTGGTCGATGCCGTGCTGGCCGGGCTCGATCCCCAGCGGGGCGAGCGGGCCCTCGATCTGTACTGCGGGGTCGGACTGTTTGCCGGGGCGCTGGCCGATCACGGCGTACGGGTGCGCGGCGTGGAGGGCGATCGGCGCGCCGTCGCCCTGGCCCGGCGGAACGTTCCTACCGCGCGATTCGAGGTGGGCCGGATGGATCGCGCGATGCGCAAGCTCCCGAACCGGGCCGATCTGGTCGTGCTGGATCCGCCCCGCAAGGGCGCCGGTCGTACGGTGCTGCGCGAGGTGTTCGCCCGTCGCCCGCGGGCCATTGCGTACGTGGCGTGTGATCCGGCGGCGCTGGCCCGCGACCTGCGCACGGCCGCCGAGGCCGGTTGGGCGTTGGCGCAGTTGCGCGCCTTCGACCTGTTCCCGATGACCCACCACGTGGAGTGTGTGGCGATCCTCGTACCCCAGCGGGACCGGGTCTAGGCGGACTCGCACATGTCGTCGTACGCCTCACGGGCGGCGTCAACGGCAGGCATGTTGTGCTCGGCCCACGCCTTGACATGCCGGATCGGTTCGAGCAGAGATCGCCCGAGGTCGGTGAGGGCGTAGTCGACGCGGACCGGGACCGACGGTGTCACGGTGCGGGTGACGATCCCGTCCCGCTCGAGGTTCCGCAGGGTCTGGGTCAGCATCTTCTGGCTGACTCCGGGCAGGTGGGTGGAAAGTTCCGAATAGCGGTGGCTCCGTTCGCCGAGTGCGCAGATCACCAGGCTCACCCACTTGTCGGAGATCCGGTCAAGCAGGCGTCGGCTCGGGCACTGGGCCAGATAGGCATCGTATTCCTGCTTGGCGACCTGACGCCGCTGATCGGCGGTTCGGGTGGACATCGGTTACCTCCAGGTGCGGTGGCCACTTCGGAGTGGGTACTTCCTAAAAGAGAGTAACACCCCGACAGTTGTGTTGCGGCCCGATCGGGCCAGCACATCGATCAAGGAGATGATCATGGAACATCAGTTGGGCCGGACCGCGGGTGCCGTACAGTCCCTGGCCGATCAGAACACGCCACAGATGACCGAGGTGACCGTCGCTGCACCTGGGCCGGGCGAGATCCTGATCAAGGTTGCCGCCGCAGCGATCAATCCGGCGGACCTGATGATCAGTGCCGGAGCGTTGCGCGAGGCGTTCGGCCTATCGGCCACCGTCGGGCTCGGGTACGACCTGAGCCGGGTCGTGGTCGAGGCCGGGCCCCAGGTGACCGATTTTGCTCCCGGAGACCAGGTCGTGGGCCTGCACGATGACCTGACCGCACCCGTACGGGGGCAGGCGGCTCTGGCCAGAATCCCCGCGGCGGCGGCAGCTCACCTGCCCGACGGGATCGACCTGACCGACGTCGCATCGGTTCCGCTGAATGCCCTCACCGCAGACCAGGGGCTCGACCTGCTCGGGGAGTCGCAGGGACGAAGCCTGCTCGTCACCGGTGCAGCCGGTGCCGTGGGTGGCAACGTCGTCGCCCTCGCCGCCCGTCGGGGTTGGCGAGTGACCGGCCTGGCGAGAGCGGGGGATGAGGACTTCGTTCGGGCGTCGGGAGCAGTGGAATTCCTGACCGACTTGCCGTCGCGAACCCATGACGCGGTCTTTGATGCCGCAGCACTGCAGGACACGGCGTTGGAGGCCGTGGTTGACGGCGGTGCCCTGCTGGGAGTGATTCCGGTCCAGCCCGTGGCAGGTACCCGGGGGATCAACGTCTCCATGGTGACCGTACGGGCCGATGGTCCGCGACTGGCCGCCCTGCTCGACCTGGTGGCCGAAGGGACGCTGCCCGTGCGCGTGGCCGGGCAGCGCCCGTTGGCGGACGCAGCTGAGACCTATGCCGAAGCGTCGAGGCCGGGGCAGCGGGGTCGGTGGCTGCTCATCCCGTGAAGCTCCCATGAAGGGAAGCCTTAGTGAGGATCGCCGTGGCACCAGTGGCAGATTGAGGTCGAACCGCTATGATATCTTGACGTCAAGATATTCCGTGTGGCACCGGCGCTGGTGCCGCGGCAACGAGCCCCGGGAGTGTGCAAACGATCATGAGTACCAACAGCTTCGGAGCCAAGGACACCCTTGAGGTGAACGGCACCGCGTACGAGATCTTCCGGCTGGACAAGGTCAAGGGTTCCGACACCCTCCCGTACAGCCTGAAGATCCTGCTGGAGAACCTTCTCCGCAACGAGGACGGTGCCAACATCACCGCCGACCACATCTCCGCGATCGGCCAGTGGGACGCCAAGGCCGAGCCGAGCCACGAGATCCAGTTCACCCCGGCCCGGGTGATCCTGCAGGACTTCACCGGCGTGCCCTGCGTTGTTGATCTTGCCACCATGCGTGAGGCGATTGCCGAGCTCGGCGGCGACGAGGCCAAGGTCAACCCGCTGTCACCGGCCGAACTGGTGATCGATCACTCGGTGATCGCCGACGTCTTCGGCACCGCCGACTCGTTCAGCAGGAACGTCGAGATCGAGTACGGCCGCAACCGTGAGCGCTACCAGTTCCTGCGCTGGGGCCAGACCGCCTTCGACGACTTCAAGGTCGTCCCGCCCGGCACCGGCATCGTGCACCAGGTCAACATCGAGCACCTGGCCCGGGTGATCTTCCCGCGCATCGTCGACGGGGTGCTGCAGGCCTACCCCGACACCTGCGTCGGCACCGACTCGCACACCACCATGGTCAACGGTCTGGGTGTCGTGGGCTGGGGTGTGGGCGGCATCGAGGCCGAGGCCGCCATGCTCGGCCAGCCGGTCTCGATGCTCATCCCGCGCGTGGTCGGCTTCAAGTTGTCCGGCGAACTGCCCGAGGGCACCACCGCGACCGACCTGGTGCTGACCATCACCGAGATGCTGCGCCGGCACGGTGTGGTCGGCAAGTTCGTCGAGTTCTACGGACCCGGCGTCTCCCAGGTGCCGTTGGCCAATCGCGCCACGATCGGCAACATGAGCCCCGAGTACGGCTCCACCATTGCGGTCTTCCCGATTGACTCGCAGACCACCGATTATCTGCGGTTGACCGGCCGCGATGAGGACCAGATCGCCCTGGTCGAGGCGTACGCCAAGACACAGGGGCTGTGGCACGAAGAGGATCGGGAGCCCGACTACTCCGAGCAGATTGAACTCGATCTGTCCACGGTGGTGCCCAGCATTGCCGGGCCCAAGCGACCGCAGGACCGGGTCACCCTGGCCGACGCCAAGAGCGGTTTTCGCGAGGCGCTCAAGGCCTATGTCTCCGACGACGAGACCGACAACAAGGGCTATGACGAGGCCGCCGCGGAGTCCTTCCCGGCCTCTGACGCACCCTCGTACAGCGGCGGCAATGGGTCCGCGCCGCCGCACGGCAAGCCCGTCCAAGGGCTCGGCCGGCCCAGCGCGAAGACCCCGGTACGGCTCGCCGACGGTAGTGAGTTCGAACTTGATCATGGTGCGGTGACGATCGCAGCGATCACCTCCTGCACCAACACCTCCAACCCGAGCGTGATGGTGGGGGCGGCACTGGTGGCCAAGAAGGCCGTCGAGCTCGGCATCACCCGCAAGCCATGGGTGAAGACGACGCTGGCGCCGGGATCCAAGGTGGTGATGGACTACTACGACAGGGCCGGACTCACCCCGTACCTGGACAAGATCGGCTTCAACCTCGTCGGGTACGGCTGCACCACCTGCATCGGCAACTCGGGTCCGCTGATCCCCGAGGTGAGCAAGGCCGTCAACGATGCTGATCTTGCTGTGGTCTCGGTGCTCTCGGGCAACCGCAACTTCGAGGGCCGGATCAACCCCGACATCAAGATGAACTACCTCGCCAGTCCGCCGCTGGTCGTGGCGTACGCGCTGGCCGGCACGATGGACATCGACCTGATGAACGATGCCATCACCCAGACCCCCGACGGCAAGGACGTGTTCCTCTCAGACCTGTGGCCCAGCCAGGCCGAGATCGACGAGGTCGTGGCCAGTGCCATCGGTTCGGAGATGTTCAACGAGTCGTACGCCGACGTGTTCGCCGGTGATCAGCAGTGGCAAAGCCTGCCGACCCCAGAAGGCAAGACGTTCGCCTGGGACGAGCAGTCGACCTACGTGCGGCGTCCACCATACTTCGAGGGAATGCCGGCCGAGCCCGAAGCGGTCACCGACATCGACGGCGCCCGCGTCCTGCTGAAGCTGGGCGATTCGGTCACCACCGACCACATCAGCCCCGCCGGGTCGATCAAGGCCGACAGTCCGGCCGGCAGCTACCTCGCCGAGCAAGGGGTGGAGCGTCGTGACTTCAACTCGTACGGGTCACGCCGCGGCAACCACGAGGTGATGGTGCGCGGCACCTTCGCCAACATCCGGCTGCGCAATGAGCTGGCCCCGGGCACCGAGGGTGGCTTCACCCGCGACTTCACCCAGTCCGCCGCCGCGGCAGACGCGCCGGTGGCCAGTGTCTATGACGCTTCGGTCAACTATCTGGCGCAGAACACCCCGCTGGTGGTGCTGGGTGGCAAGGAGTACGGCTCGGGCTCGTCGCGTGACTGGGCCGCCAAGGGCACCGCACTACTCGGCGTGAAGGCCGTGATCACCGAGTCGTACGAGCGCATCCACCGCTCGAACTTGATCGGGATGGGTGTCCTGCCCCTGCAGTTCAGTGAGGGCCAGAACGCCGAGTCTCTCGGCCTGACCGGCGAGGAGACCTTCGCGATCTCCGGTGTCACCGCCCTCAATGAGGGCACCACACCCAAGACGGTGAAGGTCACGGCGAGCAAGGAGAGCGGCGAGGACGTCACCTTCGACGCGGTGGTCCGGATCGACACCCCCGGTGAGGCCGACTACTACCGGCACGGCGGCATCATGCAGTACGTGCTGCGGTCACTTGTCGGCAACTGAGAACGTTCTGGTTTCTAGGCCGGCACGACCAGGTGCTGCGTAGTCGGAACAGTCGAGAGGATCGCCCCACTCAGCGTTGCTGGGTGGGGCGATCTGGTTCACGAGGATGGCTGACCGGCGCTCAGGCGTCAGCAGTCGATCGTCATCTTCGTGGAGTGATCCAACAGTTACATGTCCGTGCTGCAGAACCATCCGTTCGTAGTCCACCGTCCAAGCCTAAGCCGAATCCTTTGCTCGTTGACCTGTTGTCCCGGCGAGGTCACTGCCGGCTTTCCGGCGTCTTCAGGACCTCAGTCGATCAGCCCACCTGGCCGTCCCACGTGGCGCGCCCACCTGCACCTGAAGCGTCTCGCCACCTAGGCTGACGTCATGCACATAAATCAAGTCCATATCAGGAGTCTCTTAGGATTCAAGGCCCTGTCGCTTGACGTGGACCCGAGCCTTCAGCTCATTGCAGGACCGAACAACGCAGGCAAGTCGTCATTCATCCGTGTGCTCGAGACCTTCTTCTCGGATCCGACCGCGGACGATTTCAGGCAGCTGAAGCCGCTGAACGAGTACTACGTCGGCGGCGGACCCAGGATGCTATCGAGCATTAAGATCCACTTCGATGGCCTTACGCAAGCAGAGGTCAACGAGGTGGGTCCCAATCTCGGTCGCGACGGGACGTTCTGGATCCAAGTCACCTGCTCGAGGAAGGGCAAGATCAGCTACCGCACGTGGAGGGGCACAGATGCGCGATCTCGCGAGATCTACGAGTGGGCACTTCAGTCGTTTGACTTCGTGAAGATCCCCTCCATCAGGGTAAGCGGTGCCGACCAGGGCAATGCCGACCAGTCGTTGACGCGGCTCCACGACACCCTGGAAGGCGTGCTCGTCCGCTCGGGCAACTCGCGCTCCACGCAGCTCCAAAAGGAATTCGCGAAGGCGATGAAGCCAGTCGAGGATCTGGTGCGAACAGTCCTCAGCGAGTCAGTGAACTCGGTTGCGACCGAACTGCCCTTCCAAGATCCGGTCCTCGGAGTCGACCTGCCTGCGCCCCGGCATGCACTGCGCGGAATGCTCAGAGAAGCCGTGATCACCAGCCACGACGACGTCGTGGTCTCGATTGCCGAGCGTGGCACCGGATTCCAGTCCGCCCTGGTGCTCGGCATCCTTCGCTACGTTTCGTCGAAGAGCATGCAGGGGGGCATGAACGTCATTCTCGCCATCGAAGAGCCTGAGGCGTTTCTCCACCCGCAGACGCAGCGAGCCATGGCCAAGATTCTGAAGGACATCTCGGCGGAGGCTCAACTGCTCGTGACGACCCACAGCCCGGTGCTCGTCGACTCCTTCTCGGTCACCAGGATCGCGCGCCTTCCGCTCAGTCCGGAGGGCATGACATACACGGCGTTGAAACGGGACTTGGCCGTCGACGAAGAGGGACGGCTGACGCGCTACTGCGACGCCGCCAACAGCGAGCTCGTGTTCGCCAACTCGGTGATTCTGGTCGAGGGGCAAGGCGACAAGCTCGTCATCGACTACCTATTGGAGAGCATCACGGGTGGTCCGGGCGGCCACTACGCCCTGGGCATCGCCGTGATCGAGGCGTCCGGGATCACGACGATCTCGCCCCTGCTCCGGCTCGCTCAGCTTTTCGGCGTCCGCGCCTACGTGCTCACCGACAAAGACGGCGTCCATAAGAGCGGCGACAATAAGCGTGCCCTAGTCGAGATCTTGAAAGCCAAGGACCCGAGGCCGTCCGCGCTCTACCTCAACGGTCTGCGCGATCTGGCAGACAGAAGGGTGACGACTCTCAAGGCTGCGCTCGAGCACCAGGAGGAGCTCAACACGATGCTGCAGCCGTGGGACGCGTTCGTGCTGAGTTCCGATCTCGAAGGCCTGCTCCTCGACGTGGTCGGGCAAGAAGAACTGGCAAGAATGCTCGGCCCAGACGAGACAGGCGAAGTGAGCAGAGAGACCGCGAAGGAGTTCGCGGCGGAGGACTGCGGCCGCGAGGCGATGGCGGCCCACCTAGGTGCCAAGGGTTGGAACTCCGACCGTAAGAAGTCCGGCAAGGCGAAGCCCCATATTCCGTCGGCGCTGCTGCGGCAACACCTCGACTCGGCGTCGAACCAGCATCGCGCCATCAAGCCGTTGACGAAGTGGCTGGGCGAGATCGTGGACGCGCACAAACGTGCGCCTCTCTAATTCTTCACGCTCAGTCGGCCAACGCCCACCGACCCGCACCGCCTAACGTCGTGGAGACACGGCGTGGACTGAACTCGTCGCAGGCGACTGCGTCGCAGACGCCACAACCTACGATCGTTCTATTCCTCCGAAGCTCTCTCGCCTCTCGCTCTCCCCTGCCGTCAAAGGTGATCTCGCTGAGGTGCAAGGCTTGGTGCGCTTGGCGTACGCGAAGTTTGTCGAGCGGGATCGGTCGGGAGCCGGCCCCGATGACACAGGACTACGCAGCGCTCATGGCACGCGGTCAGCTCACCGTCGCGGGAACGGCGAGAGCGTCGTGGATGTCATCGCTACTAGGTGATGTCGGCCGCATGCACATCTCGAACGTCGCCGTGTCGCCGTCGGCCCAACGGCTCGGCGTGGGGACCGCGTTGCTCCGGCACGCTGAGGAGCAGGCGAGCACGTTGGGTCTGGGGGACCCGCGGCCCTACACGAACGCCGCCAGGCACGAGAACCTCGAGTGCTATCTTCGGCTCGGCTAAGTCGAGGTCGATCGGCCCTCACCTCGCAAGAAGCGATCACCATCAGGGCGCCGGCGGACGCCCTGCGGGGCCCCCGGACCGTCAGGGGCGGGGGTCCCGTTGGCGACCGGGCGCTGGGGATCGCAGATGAATGTTCTCTGCCTCTCGCATAGGGACGATGTGGCGGTCATCGCCGAGGCGCCATTGGCTGCGAATCCCGACCGGGATGCGCGCAAGCGTCGACTCGTCGGGAAGGTTTTGATGATGGCCACGTAGAGGCGGTTGCGGAACGACGAGGAGAACCCGCCGAGGAACATCGTCGGGACCCCGTCGATGACGTGCACATCGGGGTCACCCAGGCCGAGGACGCCACGCGGCATCGGGCCACCGACCATGTCCCACAGACGAGTCACGTCGGGCGGATTGGCTGAGTTGATCATGATGACCTCCAAGAGGCGAACACGCCAGATCAGCGTGGACTCCCATGCGGCTCAGGTAGGTCGTTGGCACGAGCGTAGCAAGGACGTGCCTGCCGGGGAGCACGGCCCCGGCAGGCGTGTGGCTCACGTCACCACGGCGGCAGCTAGCTGGCCGGCCAGTTCCTCGGCCTCGCCCTCGGCGTACGTGGTGCGCGGCCAGAAGAAGCCGCGCAGGCCGTCACCCTTCGTACGAGGAACGACATGCAGGTGCAGGTGGAGCACCGACTGACTGATCACATTGTTCATCGCCACGAAGGTGCCCTGACAGCCGGTGACCTCGGCCAGGGCCCGGGCCACGCGTTGCGCCAAGGTGAGCAGGGGAGCCTTCAGCTCGTCGGGCAGGTCCAGCATCGTCTCCACGTGCACCAGCGGCGCGATCAGCACGTGGCCGGGGAACACCGGACGGTGGTCGAGGAAGGCGATGAACTCATCGGTCCGGGTGACCACGGCGGCATCGAGGTCACCGCGGGTGATCTGGCAGAAGAGATCCGGTGTCGTCATGGGCACGCCTGGCTGGACATGAGCCCAGCGTAGGTCTCGATCCCTCGGTCGGGACTGCGTGGGCATCCCTTGTCCATCCCGATCTGGCCACCACAATGGGGGAGTGAGCAGTTCAGAAGATCGCCGGGTTCCACCGGACCCCCGCGACGAGCCACCGGCGATGAGTCCGGAGTCGGCTCGTGAGTACGAACAGTTCCTGCGTGCCACGACCGAGGACCGGACGCGACGCGGGTGGCGGGATCGTGCCCTGTCGGCTTTCCGTGAACGACCGCGCTCCAGTGGTCAGACCCAGGAGTACGTCGCGATCGATCCGGCCCGTGACCAGCGGGTGCTCGACCTGGCGTTGCGGATGGCCGAGATGCTGCTGACCGTCGGCGCTTCGGTGCATGACGTCACCTTGACCACGCTGCGGATCGTGCGTGCCTTCGGCCTGACCACGGTCCACGTCGACGTCACCTACGCCGCCATCACCGTCACCCTGCACCGGGGTCAGGACCGTGAGCCGCTGACGATGGTGCGCGTGGTGAACGCCAAGACCACCGACTACACCCGGCTGCAGCGGCTGCAGGCCCTGGTCGGCCGGATCGAAGGAGGTCTCGACGTCCGGGCCGCGCGGGAGCAGTACCTCGACATCATCCGTGCCGGGCATCCGTACCGTCGCTGGATCGTGCTGGGCAGCAACGGGGTGCTGGCCGCCGGGGTCTGTCTGCTGCTGGGCGCCACTCCGTTGATCATGGCCCTCGCCTTCGTCGCGGCCGTCGCGGCGAGCTGGCTGCAGGTCGGCCTGGATCGCGCTCGCCTGCCGACCTTCTTCAAGCAGATGGGGGGAGCGTTCACGGTGACGGCGGTCGCGATCCTGGCGACCGGCCTCGACAAATACCACATCATCGACCTGAGCGGGCTCAAACCCTCACTGGTAGTGGCGGCCGGGATCGTCATGTTGCTGGCCGGAATGTCAGTCGTCGGCGCGGCCCAGGACGCACTGGATGGCAGCTACATCACCGCTGGTGCCCGAACGTTCGAGGTGGCCATTCTGACCCTCGGCATCGTGGTCGGCATCATGATGGGCCTGTACGCCGGGCAGGCCGTCGGCATCGCGATCAACGTCGAGACCACCGTCACCTCCATCGGCACGGGCACCGAACAGGTACTCGGTTCGGTGCTGGTGGCCGCGGCGTTCGGTGTCGGCAGTTACGCCGGCCCGCGAACGGTGCTCGCCTGTGCCGCGCTGGGTGGGTTCGGCATGGCCTGCTATCTGCTGGTGAACTTCGTCGGGCTGGGCCCGGTCACCTCGGCCGGCCTGGCAGCGACGGTGTCCGGTGTTGTTGCCCAGGTCGCTGCCCGCCGTCTCGTCCTGCCGGCCCTGGCCCTGTCGACGGCAGCGATCGTGCCGTTGATGCCGGGCTCGGTGGTCTTCCGTGGGCTGCTCGAGCTGGTCGGGCCCACGTACGAGAAGGAGGGCATCCTGCCCGGCGTCGAGACGATCATGAGCGCCGGGGCCATCGGGTTGGCACTGGCCGCCGGGGTCTCGCTGGGTACGTGGGTGGCGCGACCACTGACCGGCAAAGCGTTCGCCCGGCGTCGGCAGTCCCGGGTCTGAGACCGCTGGATGCACGACAGCTGGACGTACGACAACTGGATGCAACGACAGGGGGGCCCGCACCTGATGCGGTGCGGACCCCATGGCGGGTCGAGCGTCAGCGCCGGTCGTCGCGACCGGTGGAGCTGGGCTCTGGGGCAGCATGATCAACAGCGTCGGACCGATCAACATCGTCGGTACGGCCGGCATCGCCGTTGGTCGGTTGCACGACCAGTTCGAAGTTGTCCCGGCCGTGCTCGCTGTAGCCGGACCGGACGGCACCCTCGATGATCTGCTCGCCGCTCACCTTGCGTTGCACCACCGGGTCCGAGGACAGATCCTTGACCAGGGCCACGCACATCAGGGCCATCACCGCCACGAACGGGAGGGCGGAGATGATGGTGATGTTCTTCAACCCCTCCAGGGCAGCATCCTGCTCGCCCGTCGCGGAGCCGGCCATCAGCATCACGATGGCGACCGCGCCCATCAGGACGCCCCAGAAGATGACCGTACGACGACGAGGCTCGATGGTGCCCTTCTCGCTCAGTGTGCCCATCACGACCGAGGCCGCATCGGCGCCGCTGACGAAGAAGATGCCAACCAGCACCATCACCAATACCACGCTGACCGAGGCCAGGGGGTAGTGCTGGAGTGTCTGGAACAGGGCGCCGTCGAAGTTGACGGTGAGCCCGCCGGCGCCGTCATCGGTGGCGAGGTCACCAAAGCGGCGCTGGGCGTCGATGCCGGCCCCGCCGAAGATGGCGAACCAGATCAGGCTGACCGCGCTCGGCACCAGCAGCACGCCGGAGACGAACTGTCGGATCGTCCGACCACGGCTGATCCGGGCGATGAACATGCCGACGAACGGCGTCCAGGAGATCCACCAGGCCCAGTAGAAGACCGTCCAGGTGGACAGCCAGTCGCGCATGGCCTCACCGCCGGAGGCCTCCGTACGCGCTGCCATCTTGGGCAGGTCTCCGATGTAGGCGCCGATCGAGGTCGGCAGCAGGTTGAGGATCAGCACGGTGGGGCCGACCACGAACAGGAAGACCGCCAGGACGAGCGCCAGTACCATGTTGATGTTGCTCAACCACTGGATGCCCTTGGCGACGCCGGAGACGGCCGAGGCGATGAACGCGACGGTGAGAACGCCGATGATCACCACGAGCAGCGGGGTGCTGGACTTGGCCCACCCGTTGGATTCGATCCCGGCGCCGATCTGCAGGGCACCAAGGCCCAGGGAGGCGGCCGAACCGAAGAGCGTGGCGAAGATGGCAAGAATGTCGATCACGCGCCCCACCTTGGTGGTGGCTCGGCCGAAGAGGGGCGTGAACACCGCAGAGACCAGCAGTCGGCGCCCCTTACGGAAGGTCCCGTACGCGATCGCGATGCCCACCACGGCATAGATGGCCCACGGGTGCAGGGTCCAGTGGAACATCGTGGTGGCCATGGCGGCCTGCGCGGCCTGCTCAGTCTCGGGGCTCGGGCCTCCGGGAATCGGGGCGACGTAGTGGAACAGCGGCTCGGCGACGCCGTAGAACATCAGGCCGATGCCCATGCCGGCGGAGAACATCATCGCGATCCACGAGGAGGTGCGGAATTCGGGGGCTTCACCGTCGCGACCGAGCGGGATGTTGCCGTACTGCCCAGGGCGAGCCAGATCGCGAAG
>JAKDKP010000363.1 GCA_030453285.1 Propionibacteriales bacterium | reverse complement strand
AAAGCTGTTGAGAGGTGGACCCCAGATGGCACGTAACCCGTTCTCACCCACATTCGGTGCGACCCCGCGCTACCTCGCCGAACGCGAACCCATCCTTGCCGAACTCGAGGCAGGACTTGATGACGGCCCGGGTGCCCCAGCTCGGACGGCACTCTTCACCGGCGCCCGCGGTATGGGCAAGACCGTCATGCTCAACGAGTTCCAAGACCTTGCCCGCCAGCGAGGCTGGCTCGTGATCGCCGAAGACGCAAGGGACGGACTGGTGGAGAGGCTGAGTCGTCACCATCTGCCGCGCCTGCTGAGCGAGCATGCCGACGACGCTGCGCGGCTCCGCCTGACAAGCCTCGGCGTCGGGCCAGTCTCCGTCAGTGGGGGCGTGTCTGAACGCTATCCGGTCGAGGCGACCCTGCGATCACAAACCGACATCCTCACCGACGCGTTGGCGAAAAACGAGACAGGTCTGCTGATCACCGTCGACGAGATTCACGACGCCCCGCGAGATGACCTTCGCACGTTGGGCCACATCATGCAGCACGGTCGGCGTGAGGGGCGGGAGATCGCTTTCGCCGGGGCCGGCCTTCCCTGGTCCATCGATGACCTGCTCGATGACAAGACCCTCACCTTCCTGCAACGCGCTGAGCGCTTCGACCTCACCAACGTTTCGGTCGAGGCAGCAGCTGGAGTGCTGGGCCAGACAGCCGCCGACGCGGATCGGCCCTTCACCGCGCAAGCCCTGGACCGTGCCTCGCGCGAGTCAGCCGGCTACCCTTTCACCGTCCAGCTGATCGGACACCGCAGCTGGATCCGCTCTCGAGATCAGGACCAGATCACATCCGAGGCTGTCGGCCAGGGTGTGCAGGATTCGCGGCGGCGTTTGGGGCAACAGGTCCACGCGCCCGCCCTGCGCCACCTATCGACGCAAGACAAGACGTACCTCGTGGCGATGTCCCGCGACGACGGGCCGTCCAAGACTGGAGAAGTCGCCGCCCGCCTGGGCGTGACGCCGCAGCACGCCGGTGTGTACCGGGCAAGACTCATCCAACACGCGATCATCCGCCCTGCTGGCCACGGCCGAGTCGATTACACCCTCCCCTACCTCCGCGAATTCCTCCGCGAACAGCCGCCCACGACGCACTCATGCATACGATCGCCCCACCAACAGCCGGACTCTGACCACCGACCCCCGACCGACCCCGAGCCGCAGGCATTCCTCGACAAAGCCGGCGAGAACTTTGCCCTGTCCACACTCGACAGCCGCGACACCCCGCGGGGAGCGTCGAACCGCGTTGCCCCGGGCAACACCCCGCGCAGAGTCTTGGCCCGGCGGGCGACCGTGGCAGACTGTGGCTGCCCTGATGGTGAACTGGTGAAGGCGGAAGGCATGACGGTGAACGACAAGGTCGCGGAGGAGGACGTCTCCGACGAGCAGAATGCGTTCACGCCCGTCTACCACCGCTACACCCCGCACCGGGCGGGGCTGCCGCCACGGGTGGGCTCGTACTTCAAGGAGCTGTGGCGTCGGCGCGGGTTCGCCGCCGAGATGTCGCGGGCGAACATGCGCAGCGCCAACAGCCTCACCTTTTTCGGTACGGCCTGGCTGGTGATCAACCCGCTGCTGCTGGCCGGCGTCTACTTCCTGATGGTCAACATCCTCACCGATCGTGGCAAGTCGCAGCCGAACTACTTCAACCACCTGGCACTGAACCTGTTCGCGTTCTACTACTTGTCGGCGGCCATCACCTCGGGGGCCAACTCGGTGGTGAACTCGGGCAAGTTGCTGCTGAACACCGCCTTCCCCCGACTACTGATGCCGCTGTCGACCGTACGGACTGCCTTCTTCCGCTTCCTGCCGACGGTGCCGGTGGCCCTGGTGATCCACTTCTTCAGCGGCGGCGTCTGGTCACCGGTGATGCTGCTCAGCCTCTACTTCCTGGCCTGCATGACGGTGTTCGCGATGGGCCTGGCCGCCTTCTTCGCCACCCTGCAGGTGTACTTCCGCGACACCGCCGGTTTCCTGCCGTACTTCGTCCGACTCTGGATGTATCTGTCCCCGGTGCTGTGGACCGTCGAGGATGTTCGCCAGTTCTCCTTCTTCCAGTTCGTCCACCTCAATCCGCTGTTCTCGATGCTCGGTGGCTTCTCCGACACCATCCAACTGGGCCTGATCCCTGAGCCGATCATCTGGATCGAGGCTGGTGGTTTCGCCATCCTGGCGGCCGTGATCGGTTGCCTGTTCTTCATGTCCAAGGAGCGTGAGTTCGCTGTCCGCGTCTACTGACCGACGGCCGGCCGAGGGGCGGGACCGCAATGATCTCGCGGTCAAGGTCGACGATCTGTCGATCACCTATCGGACCACCTTCGAGAAGAAGCCGACCCTGAAGACCGCCCTGCTGCAGTTCGGCCGTGGTGGACGTCGGGTCAAGGAGGTCGAGGCACTCAAGAACGTCAGCTTCGAGGTCCCGGTCGGCACCACACTCGGCATCATCGGCTCGAACGGGGCTGGCAAGTCCACGCTGATGCGGGCCATGGCAGGCATCCTGCCGCCCACGTCCGGCGAGGTCCAGGTCTGGGGTCGGGCCTCAACCCTGCTGGCGCTCGGGGTCGGCTTCAACAATGCGTTGTCCGGGCGCGAGAACGTGATCCTGGGCGGGCTCGCTTCCGGTCTGTCCCGCAAGGAGGTGCTGGAGCGCGCCGACGAGGTCGCCGAGTGGACCGAGTTGGGGGACTTCATGGATCTGCCGATGCGGACGTACTCCTCGGGCATGTTCTCCCGGGTCGCCTTCTCGGTCGCAGTGCACATGAAGCCCGACATCTTGATGGTCGACGAGGCGCTGTCGGCCGGCGATGCCCAGTTCCGCGACAAGGCGAACGCCAAGATGCAGGAGCTGCGCGGCCAGTCCCGGGCCATGTTCCTGGTCTCGCACGGTCTCGGGTCGATCAAGGAGATGTGCACCGAGGCCATCTGGCTCGACCACGGCACCTTGATGATGCAGGGCAAGCCCGCCGAGGTCGTCGACGCCTACATGGCGCACAGCAACGTCGAGCAGACCGCCACCACCACCGAGGACATCTGAGCGCTGTCCCGCGCACGCGTCCCCTGTGGTCGTACGGCGTAGGTCTGTCGGTACGTCAGGAGTTAACCCTGCGTGCCGCGACCGCCATCACCATGGCCGCCAGCACACTCAACCCGGCTCCCACCATCAGCGGGCTGGTGGCGCCCAGGCCGGCATCGATGGTCACCCCTGCCACCGTGGCGCCGATCCAGTTGCCGAAGTTCAACGCCGCGATGTTGGCACTCGAGGCGAAGGCCGCCCCGTCGGAATGGGCCAAGGTTCGTGCCTGGGTGCCCGGCGTCAGGGCGAATCCGACAGCGCCCATCGCGAACACCCCCACGGCTGCGGCGACGACCGATCCGGCCAGCATCGCGAAGGCGACCATGATCACCGCCACCACGGCGGGCACCATGATCAAGAACGTGTCCCCCAGCCGGCCAGCCCAACGGCTGCCGCCGACGAGATTGCCGACGAAGGTGCCGATCCCGAACAGGAACAGCAGAGCGGTGATCGCTCCTTGGCCGAGCCCGGTGGCATCGTCGAGGGTGAAGGCGAGATAGGAGAAGGCGCCGAAGACGCCACCGAATCCCAGGACGCTCACCGCGAGCGTCAACCAGACCTGGCCCGTGCGCAACCAGGCCAGTTCACTTCGCAGGTTTCGGCGCTCGTCCGACGTGCCCGTCGGGACGAACACGAACAGCGCAATCAACACCAGCACGCCCAGAGC
>JAKDKP010000362.1 GCA_030453285.1 Propionibacteriales bacterium | reverse complement strand
GAGCAGATGGGCGAGGCGGTGCTGCGCGTCAAGGGTCTGGACGACCCCGGCGAGGGTCACGCATACCAGGCCTGGCTGCAGAACGAGGAGGGCAACATGGTCCCGGCCGGCGTGATGAGCGGGACCGACGGCGAGATGGTCCTCAAGGGCGACATCGCGTTGAGGCGCGGCAGCGTCATCGGGATCATGTCCGGTCCAGCCCGAAGAGGCGGCATCACGGGGGGGACGCAGCACCGTGGCGTCGGCCTCGTCCAGTGCAGTATCGGCCGAAGCGGAGTACTGCGGACCCTCGTACTGCCCAGCTTCATACGGGGTGGCCTCGTACGGGGCGGTCTCGTGCGGGGCACCGTACTGAGCAGGCTCGGACGGAGCACTCTCGTAGGGTGCTTGTCCGTACTGTGCCGACGCGTCCTGTTCCGGCTCGTGTGCCGACGCGTACGGTGCAGGTTGGTTCTGGGGCGACGGCTCGTACTGGCTGCTCTCGTATTGGGGTGTCTCCTGCGAGCTTGCCTCGTACGGGGCGGGACTGGGTGCGTCTTCGTTCAACTGCCGGGCGATCCAGTCAGGATCGTTGCCTTGGTCGACGTGCTCGGTGTCGGCAGCACCGGATGATCGGCGCGGGGCCGAACTCTCGCTCGGCTGGTCACCACTGACGTCGGCATCCTCGAAATCGTCATCAGCGACAACCGAGGGCAAGGCCCGACGTGGACGATACGGTGTCGTGCCATCACTCACGGGCTGCCTCCTTCGGACGGATTCGGGGCAAGCAAGCGGACCGTCCGGGACTCCGGAAATCCGTTCGTTGCCAATTCGTTACCTGCACATTGTCCGGGCAGCAGGCGCTGGAGGCAAACTCTGTGCCTCGGCGGACGCCGTGCCCACCTCGGACCTGGGGCGTTTCACGCCGGTGCCGGGCTCCCTCCCAGGCTCTTCCGCCACGTCCGGATCCACCATCTCCCGACGGCGGATTCATCGACTTTACCCGTTCGGGCGTGTCCGGACGAACCCGCTGCGGGGGGCAGGAGACACTGGGGCGGCCATGGCACCCCTCTTCTCGCGTCGCTCCGGCGCCCGTACGGCTCGTTCACGATCCGACGGCATGCGTCGCCCCGGACCCACTGCGGGAGCGGACGAAGACCCGGTCACCGAGCCGGTCCTGGGATGGATACCGGCCGCGGTCGGAGCGGCCCTGGTGTCGGCCCTGGCCACCTGGATTCTGACCGCCGGCGTGGCGATCCTCGGGTGGTTGCCCGGCGTCACCGGATCGGTCGGCGAGACACTCGCCTTCGGCAGCCGGATGTGGCTCCTCGGACATTTCGGGGGCATTCGCGTCGGCGCCGCTCCGTGGACCCTGGTCCCGCTGGGTCTGACGTTGATCATCGTCATCTGTCTGCGGGCAACGGCCGCCTTCGCCGCCCGTCAGGCGTACCAGGCCCATCGCCTGCGTACGGGCCCGGCGGAGCCGGACGGGCGGACGCAGGTGCGCCTCGTGGGGCGGGTGGTCGCCGTGCAGTCCGGCGTGTACGCGTTGGTGGTGCTGGCCGTCGGGTTGTCTGCTCCGGGCACCGCGATCGGTCGCGCCGTGGTGGGGGCGCTGGTGCTTGCGGTTCTGGCGACCGCTATCGGGGCGCTGGCCGGCGTCCGAGCCCGACTGGTGGACCTGTTGCCTGCCTGGGCGCGCGCCGTTCCCCGTGCGGTCGGCACGGCCCAACTCGTCATGCTGATCGGGGCGGCCGGGGCCCTGGCTGCGACCCTGCTGCAGCAGTACGAACGGGTGACGGCGCTGTCGTCCTCCGCCGGTGCGCCGGTGACCGGTGTCATCGCGCTGACCGTGCTGCAACTGGCCTATCTGCCCAACCTGTTGCTGTGGACCGGCTCGTGGACCCTGGCGGCGGGCTTCACCCTGGGCGACGGTTCCCTCGTGTCACCGGTGCAGACCCAGCTCGGGTTGCTGCCGGCCATTCCGGTGCTGGGTGGGTTGCCCGCCGAGGGGGTCGGGCAGCGCGCCCTGCTGTGCTGGCTCCTGGTCGGCGTGGCGGCCGGCGTCCTCGCCGCCGTCGTCGTGATGCGTGGCCGCCGAGCCGCTCGCTTCGAGGAGAGGAGTCTGGTGGGTGGGTTGGCCGGCATCCTGTCCGGGCTGGTGTTCGTCGTGCTCGCCCTGCTCTCGGGCGGTGATCTGGGCAGCAATCGGCTCACCGGACTCGGACCACGCCCCTCCGAACTCTTCCTGATGGCTCCCCTGGTGATGGGTCTGTCGGCCATGGTGGCCGGCATGATTGGGGGTCTGGTGCGCATGGTGGGCGGACGGAAGCCGGATCGCCCGAAGCCCGGGACGTCAAGGCGTACGACCAAGGAACGCGCCGGCGGCGACAGCGATCCCGATCAGGAACCGACGGTGGTTCTCGACTGACGGTGGTTCTCGACGGATGAGGTGCATGACCGGGAAGGCCGCACCGCATCGGTAGGCTGACCGGCGTGCTGCGCATCGTCGTCCTCGTGTCCGGTTCGGGCACCCTCCTCCAAGCCCTGATGGACGCTGCCGACGACCCGGAGTACGGGGCCGAGGTGGTGGCCGTCGGAGCTGACCGGGGCAGCGCGTACGGGCTGGTCCGTGCCGAACAGGCCGGCATCGCCCACTTCGCCCATCCGTACCGCAAGGGTGCGGATCGGCAGGCCTGGGACATCGAGCTGACTGAGCTGGTCGGCGCCCACACGCCGGACCTGGTGGTGAGCGCGGGATTCATGAAACTGGTCGGTCCGACCTTTCTTGCCCGCTTCGGTGGTCGCATGATCAACACCCATCCGGCCCTGCTGCCGTCGTTCCCGGGGATGCACGGTGTCCGGGACGCCCTGGCGTACGGAGTCAAGGTGACAGGAGCGACCATCTTCGCCGTCGATGAGGGCGTCGACACCGGCCGAATCCTTGCCCAGCAAGCAGTTCAGGTGCTCGACGACGACACCGAGGAGTCACTGCACGAGCGGGTCAAGACGGTCGAGCGTGACCTGCTCGTCGAGGTCGTCGGCACCATGGCGCGTGCTGCTGGTGCCGATGTGCGTGCCGGCAGCAATGGGTTAGCCTGAGCGCACACGACTGGCGCAGGTGGACCACCACCGGGGAGTGACACATGTCAGCGCATCGCCCGCCTGGGTGCGCACCTTGCAGCACAACCGAGGAGTCACCCGTGAGCACAGCCAGTGACAGCACACCCATCCCCACGTCCGGTGACGGCCGCCGTCCGATCAGCCGGGCCCTGGTGTCGGTGTACGACAAGTCCGGCCTCGCCGAACTCGGCCGGGCGCTGACCGCCGCCGGCGTCGAGATCGTCTCGACCGGATCCACCGCCAAGGTGCTCACCGAAGCAGGGTGCGCGGTCACCGGCGTCGAGCAGGTCACCGACTTCCCCGAGTGTCTTGACGGCCGCGTGAAGACTCTGCACCCCAAGGTGCACGCCGGGATCCTGGCTGACCTACGGTTGCCCGATCACGCCGCCCAACTGGCCGACCTGGGGGTCGCCCCCTTCGAGCTGGTCGTGGTGAATCTCTATCCGTTCTCCGAAACCGTCGCCTCCGGTGCCACGGCCGACGAGTGCGTCGAGCAGATCGACATCGGCGGTCCGTCGATGGTCCGCGCCGCAGCCAAGAACCACCCGTCGGTTGCCGTGATCACCACTCCCGCGGCGTACGGGCAGCTCACCGAGGCCCTCGGCGCCGGTGGCTTCACCCTCGCCGAGCGTCGGCAGCTCGCCGCGCAGGCCTTCGCGCACACGGCCGCGTACGACGTGGCCGTCGCC
>JAKDKP010000361.1 GCA_030453285.1 Propionibacteriales bacterium | reverse complement strand
ACGGCCTGGCCGGTTCGCTGGGCCAGCGCCGAGGCGGTCGAGGGACCCACCACGGAGAGGGCGTCCAGCATTCTCGCCCGGAACGGATGCGCGAAGGCCGCCAGGGACTGGGCATCTGTGAGCGTGCGCGGTGATTCGAGGCTGGCGGGATGCGTCGAACCGGTTGGCGAAGCGGGGTGTTCAGGAGGGGTCATGCCCACACAGTAGTCGTACAACCATTTTTGTACAACTGTTCTTGTACAACTATCTTTGTTCAATTGGCTGGTGTGCACGGAGGAACTCGAGGTATCCCGCGGGCGGAGTGATCGCTGACGACAGCATCCAGTGCAGCCGACTCACCCCGACCAGGCTCATCGTCATGCGGCAGCCGCGTTCGACGGCATCGCGGTCGTACCTCCCCTGCAGACCGTCGAGGTGGGCCGACATCAACGACTCGAGCTGAACGGGGCCGAACTGATCATGGCCGAATTGATCATGGTCGACGAGGGAGAGCGCCACGTGCGCCAGGTCGCTGCCCACCGGAGCCATCCCGAAGGTCCCCCAGTCGATCACCACCGTGTCGGCGCCATGGGTGCGCAGGTTCCCAGCGGAGAAGTCACCGTGCGCGACCGCCCGGGGGATCTGATCGAGGGCGGCCAGGTAGGCGTCTCGCTGGTCCCACAGCTGTCGGATCTCGACCTCGACGTCGAGTCCGGTCCAGTCAAGGGAGGTGACCGCCAGGCGTTGGCCGAGTTGATCACTGGTCATCCAGGGCATGGTCGGCGTCCGGCTGGCCTGCAGCCAGCGCCCGAGGTGGAGCGCCGCGGTCTCGGCGTCTGGAGGCTGGTCCCCCACGTACTCGGTGAACAAGGTGTCCTCGTCAATCCCCCACAGGCGGGGCGCCCGCAGCCCCGGGCCGCTCGGGAGTAGTCCGGACCGATGAGCCAACAACTCACGTCGCCAGTACGCCCAGTGATCGGTCTGGCGCGACGCCTCCGCGTGCCGCCCTGTCGTCAACGGCCGGAGCGTCTTGGCCACGATGGTCGTCGACTCGTCCCTTCGCCTGCCGGTGATCAACTCGACCGACCCCGAGGCCGCTCCCGTGCCATGCGTCACCGGCGTACGGGTGATCACCTCGTACGGGTCGACCCCCGCCGCCCGCCAGACCGCATCCGGCACCCGCATCGTGGACATATCGACGAAGTTAGCGACACCACCCGCCAGCATCCACACGCTTTTCGGCCAAGAATGATCAACGCCGCCCAACGCGACCGAGGAGCTTGCTCAACTGGGCAGGGTCTGGTGCCGGCCGGGCCCGACGAGACCGACCAGCAGAGCGACCAGCGCCAGGGCGGCGGCCGACCACAGCAGCGGCACGATGCCCGCGCCTTCCACCACGAGGCCCCCGGCGAACGCACCGAGCGCGATGGAGCCGGTGAACACACCGACGTACAGGCCGGTGACGTGCTCGATGCGATCGGGGGCCGCCGTGGTCATCCACAACTGCGCACCGACGGAGAGTCCGCCGTAGGCCACCCCCCACAGGGCAATCGCGAGCCCCGCGGCCAGGGCGCTGGCGCCGAACAGGGCGAGGATGGCCAGCGCGACAGCGATGCCGGTGGCCAGCAGTAGCACCGTCCGGCGCGACTTGCGGCCGGCGGCGGCTCCGGCGACGAAGTTGCCGATCAACCCGGACACCCCGTACAGCAGGAGCAGCAGAGCGATCGCGTTCGCCGACATCTGTGGCAATTCCTCCAGCGCCGGCCGTACGTAGGTGTAGGCGGCGAAGTGCGCGGTGACCAGCAGTACGACGACGATCAGCCCGGTGACGACCGCCGGTCGCAGCAGCGACCTCCGCTGCCCTGGCTCGGGGTGGTCGTTCGTCGCCTCGGGGCGACGCAGGACCGGCAGCGCGACCAGCAGGGCCGCCGCGACCACCAGCGAGACGGCCGCCACCGAACCGAACGCGGCCCGCCATCCGAACGCATTGCCGACGAGGGTGCCCAGCGGCACCCCGAGCACCGACGCCGATGCCACACCGCTGACGACGAAGGACACCGCCAGGGCGATGCTGCGGGGCGCGACCAACCGAGTCGCCACCGCCGACGCCACACCCCACACGACGCCCATCCCGACACCAAGGATCACGCGCGAGACCGCGAGCATCCCGAAACCCCCCGCGATCGTGGTCACCGCGTTGCCGACGGCCAGCACCACCATCGCCAGCGCCAGCACGACACGTCGGTCCAGGTCCCCCAGCAGCCTGGGCACCACCGGGGCAGTGACCGCCGACACCAGGCCGGTGATCGTCAAACTCGCGCCGGTCGCACCATCGGAGATGCCCAACCCCTCGGCCATCGGGGTGAGCACCCCCACCGGCAGCATCTCGGAAGTCACCACCAGGAACGTCGCCAGTGTGAGCACGCCGACAGCGACCCACTGCGACACGGACGTCCGCTGGTCGAGGGCAGTGTCCGTTGAGAGGTCTGTTGAGGACGGGGACAGACTCATGCACTCCACTCCACTGTCTGGACGGAGTAGGAACAACGCCGATCTTCTCATCGATCAATCAGTTTGGCTCATCGATCGACTGCTAGGGTCAGGAGTCATGACCACCGGAGTTTCGACGATGCATCAGGCGCATCTGCAGCAGATCGAGTGCCTGATCACCTTGGCCGAGGAGTTGCACTTCGGCCGCACCGCCGAACGCCTCGGCCTGTCGCAGTCCCGGGTCAGCCAACTCATCGCCACTCTGGAGTCCCGAGTCGGGGCACGGCTGGTGGCCCGCACCAGCCGCAGGGTCACGCTGTCCCGTGTCGGTGCGCAATTCGTCACCGAGGTCCGCCCGGCCTACCGCGGACTGCAGCGCACCTTCGACCGCGCCCGCGAACGGGCGATGCGTGGAGCGCTCGAAGAGCTGCGCATCGGATTCACCGGCATGATCTACGAGGAGGGCACCGCCACCTTCCGCACCCTGCACGACCAGCTCGGCGTGGCCGTGCACACCCACGACCTGCCGCTCGGCTCACCATTCACCGCCGTGCTCGACGGCGAGGTCGACGCCGCGATCGTCGAGTTGCCCGTCCACGAGCCCGAACTGACCGTCGGGTACCGGTTCGCAGCACAGGACCAGTTCATCATCCTCGGTAGCGATCACCCGCTGGCCGAACGGCAAGACCTCGACTTCGAAGACATCGCCGATCTCGACCTGCTGCATCGCACCGGCGACGCCCCGGGCTATTGGCGGGCCGCCCGCACTCCCCCCGTCACGCCGAACGGGCTGCCGATCCTGTCCACCGCCGGGATCACCACCATCCAGCAGGGCATCTCTCTCGTTGCCTCCGGGCAGCACGCGATGCTTGCCTGCCGCCCGCTGACCGAACACCACCAGCGCGGCGACCTGCGCCATCTGCTCGTCCACGGGCTCGAAGCCACCAGCCAGCTCGGCCTCGTCTGGCGTACCGACCACACCACCCCCGCGCTCTTCGCGCTCGCCGATCTCCTCGGACGTGCGAACTCGATGACGAGCGAGGAGGAGGCGTCGTGCGAGACCCCTCAGGCGTCGCCTAGGCCGCGCCCGAAGAAGCCAACTTCGCACAGAGACGTTGACGTCCACCGTGCTGAAGGCGAGGCACCATTCGCCGAGCCATCGTCGCCGACATCGACGCCCCGGACACCCTGCGTGGAGGCGTCGCACGGGACTACAAGCGGACCCTGATCTTGGGTGACAGGGTGATCCGCTCCACACTGAGCCGGGCGAGCGTCCCCACGTGAGTACCGATGATCCGCTCGAAGGGCTTCTCTAACCTGGTCAGGG
>JAKDKP010000360.1 GCA_030453285.1 Propionibacteriales bacterium | reverse complement strand
ACGGCTTCCGAGCCAGCATCATCGCACCTCTTCCTGTCCCGGCCAGGACTCCGGGAGGACGCTCGTCACGTCCGGGCCCGGACGACCCACTTTGCCGACGTGTTCGTGATCATCGACCTCATCCAGCTCCGGATCGGTGGCGGCATCCAGCTCGGCCTGATCCGGAATCGCGTCCACCAGCAGTGTCCCGTACGGGCCGGTGACCTCGGATTCGCGTGATTCCGGGGCGCCGCGTGATTCCGGACCAGCGAGCGCGATCAGCGAACGTCCCAGTTCCTTGGGCCGGCCGGCCACCGCGACCAAGTCCCTGGGCACCACCGGCAGCGGCGACATCTGCAGAATGCCACCCTCGACGCGTGGCAGCGTCAGTCGGAACTGCGCCCCCTGCCCGGGACGGCCCCAGGCGTTCAGCCATCCGCCGTGCAGATTGGCGTCCTCCATCGAAATGGCCAGGCCGAGGCCGGTACCACCCACGGTGCGTGCCCGGGACGCGTCGGCCCGCCAGAAGCGGTGGAAGACCTGTTTGGCCTGGACCGCTTCGAACCCGACGCCGTGATCTCGCACCGCGACCGCCACCGCGTCGGCGTCGGACTCGACAAAGATGTCGATCCGCTGGCCGTCGCTGTGTTCGATCGCGTTGACCACCAGATTCCGCAGGATTCTGGTCACCCGCCGCCGATCGATCTCGGCCGGGCACGGGCCGGACGTGATCAGGTTGATCGGAGTCCCGGCCCGGACGGCCAGGGCAGCGTGATCGGAGACCACCTTCTCGGTCAGGTTGACCAGATCCACCTCCTCCACGTTCAACACCGCGGCTCCAGCATCGAACCGGCTGATCTCGAGCAGGTCGGACAACAGTGCTTCGAACCGATCCAGTTCGGTCTGCAGGAGTTCGGCCGAACGTTGGGACAGCGGGTCGAAGTCCTCGCGGGCCTCGTACAACATCTCCGACGCCATCCGGACCGTGGTGAGTGGGGTCCGCAATTCATGGGACACGTCGGAGACGAAGCGCTGCTGCACCCGGGACAACTCCTCCAGCTGGGAGATCTGTTTCTGCAACTCCGAGGCCATGTGGTTCATCGAGATCGCCAACCGGGCGAGGTCGTCCTGGCCCTTGACGACCATCCGGTCATCGAGGAAGCCGTCGGCCAAGCGCTCTGCGGCGCGACGAGCCGCACGGACCGGCGAGACGACCTGGCGAGCCACCAGGGCCGCGATCAGGGTCAGCAGTACGGTGAGCAGCAGCCCGGTGGTGATCGAGGCGTTCTGCAGCACGTCGAGCGTACGGACCTCCTCGGTCAATGGAAACAGGAAGAAGATCGGGTATCGGCCGGCACCGGGAGCGAACAGGGTTGCCCCGACGGCATAGCCGGGGACCGCGGCCCGCCCGTCGGTGTACTCGATGAGCGTCGGTGTGACCAGCACCGGCTCCTGGCTGGTCACCTGGTCACGCAAGGCCTGCGGGACGCTGTTGTCGCTGACTCCGGCGGTCCGTACGTCGGAGACCGGTCCACGAACCACGATGTGGTACTGCTGGGTCGACGTGCCGCGCTGCTCACTCTCCACCGCGAGCTGGGTGAGCACACTGGTCACGCTCGACGACGTCACCCCGGCGGCATACAACTGGCGCTGGGCCGAGTCGATGGCAGCCACCGACTCGGCGACCGACACCTGCTTCTTGCTCGCCAGCACTCCTGCGGCGGCCTGCTGCATCAACAGCAGCCCACCCAGGACGAGCACGAGCACCGAGGCCAGGAAGGTTGTCGAGACGACCCGCAACGGCAACGATCTGATCCACCAGCGGACCGGTGCACCGACGGTGCGGACGAACCGCGAGTCCGCAAGGGCCATCAGGACCCGGAGGCTTCGCCGGCCTTGTAGCCGATGCCGCGGACGGTGATCACGATCTCGGGGTGTTCGGGATCCTGTTCGATCTTGGAACGCAGCCGCTGGACGTGCACATTGACCAACCTCGTGTCGGCAGCGTGGCGATAACCCCACACCTGCTCCAACAGCAGTTCCCGGCTGAAGACCTGCCACGGCTTGCGGGCCAGCGCCAGCAGCAGGTCGAACTCCAGCGGGGTGAGCGCAATCGACTTGCCCCCCCGACGCACCGAATGCCCGTCAACACTGATCTCCAGATCGCCGATCTGGATCGACTCTCGCTGCGGCTCACCGGGCAACCGGCGCAGCCGGGTCCGGATCCTGGCAACCAGTTCCTTGGCCTTGAACGGCTTCGGCACGTAGTCGTCGGCCCCCGCCTCGAGCCCGGCCACCACGTCGATGGTGTCGGACTTGGCGGTCAGCATCACGATCGGCACCCCGGACTCGGCACGAATGTCCCTGCACACGTCCACCCCGTCCCGGCCGGGGAGCATCAGGTCCAGCAGGACCAGATCGGGGTGCGACTCGCGGAAGGTGCCCAACGCCTTGTCGCCGTTGGCACACCAGACCGGGTCGAACCCCTCGTTGCGCAGCACGATCGACAGCATCTCGGCCAGGGCCGCATCGTCGTCCACCACCAGAATGCGACTCACTGCCGCTTTCGCGTCCGTCACGCTCCACCTCTCGATCCATCACGACCTCGGCCGCGGCGGGTCGGACAACCCCCGTCTGCGATCACCGTGTTGGGCACATGCTAATGGTCTGCCCAGCAGAACCTCTGCGGCACCGGCTGAGTGTCCCCACTTCGTGACAGACTGGCCAAGTGACCTCGCCTGCCACCAACGCGCCAGTCGACCAAGGGTCGGCACGCGGAGCCTTCGTGGCTCCCGGCGGTGCGCGGAGGCGACCGTTCGCGGCCCCCAGCAGCGGCCACACCAGCCGTACGGCATCCCGACGTCGTCGACCGGGCGTGCTGGATGCCTCACGTACGGCGCTCATCCCGCTCCGCCCACTGGGGCCGGCCGAAATCCTCGATGCCAGCTTCGTGGTGCTGCGGGCCAACGCGAAACGCATGCTGTTGCTGCCGCTCATCGTCATCGGGGCGATCATTGCCGGCACGACGGGCACGGCCGTCGCGGTGGCGCTGATGGGTGATCGGATCGGTCCGCTCTGGGTGGTGCTGATCGCTGTGCTCGGCGGCATGTTCGCCATCTTCCTCCTGATCACCGGCGCGACCTGGGTGTCGTCGGTCCTGACCAGGGCAAGCCTGCAGACCTTGCTGGGGCCGGGCTTCGCCCCGGCTCTGGTGAAGTTCGACCTGGTCGGCATGATCAAGTTGCTGCCGCCGGTGCTCGGACTGATCTTCGTCCAGGTGGTCGCCTTCTACGTCGCCTCGTCTCCGGTCGGCCTGGTCGGCTTCGTGCTCTCCCTGCCATTGTCGAGCATGCCCGAGAGCATCGTTCCGTGGTACAGCATTTTCATGGTGCTGGTGATGCTGCTGCTCTGGTGCTGGCTGATGTCGTACTTCGCCCTGGCCGTTCCCACCTACACCGCGGAGAACGCCGGCACTCCGGGATGGATCGGCAAGCCGCACCGGACCACGAACGTGATCACCGTCTACGGTCGCACCTTCAAGCTGATCGGATTCCGCAATGCGGTGCGAGTGACCTCGGTGATGGCCGCCACCGTGGTCATCGGCATGGTGATCATGGCCTTGGCCTACATGGGTGGTCTACTTTTCACCATCGCCTTCCTGCAGGCCTTCGGCTCGCAGTTCCTCTTCGATGTGCTGGGCAACCCGATCGTGAGTGTGTCGGTGCTCGGAGTATCGATGGTGACGTCGGCGTCGGTGTGGCTCGGCTACTTCGCCACGGTGCAGACCGTGCTGTACGTCGACCTCCGGATGCGTCGGGAGG
>JAKDKP010000359.1 GCA_030453285.1 Propionibacteriales bacterium | reverse complement strand
ACGCCGACGCCGACCGGCACGGCATCGTCACCCCCGATGCCGGGCTGATGAACCCGAATCACTACCTGGCGGTGGCGATCCAGTACCTGTTCACCCATCGGCCGGGCTGGCGACCGGGTGCTGCGGTTGGCAAGACGCTGGTGTCCTCGTCCATGATCAATCGGGTTGCCGCCGCCAACGATCTGGCGCTGTTGGAGGTGCCGGTCGGCTTCAAGTGGTTCGTGCCGGGACTGGGCAGCGGCGAAGTGGGATTCGGCGGGGAGGAGTCCGCCGGCGCCTCGTTCCTGACGCGGGACGGGCAGACGTGGACCACCGACAAGGACGGCATCCTGCTGGCGCTGCTGGCCTCGGAGATCCGTGCGGTCACCGGACGCTCGCCATCGGAGCACTACGCCGACCTGGCCCAGGAGTTTGGGACCCCGGCGTACCGGCGCATCGACGCCCCCGCCGACCGCGAGCAGAAGGCCACCCTCGCCAGCCTCGATTCTGCGGCGATCACCTCCACCGAACTGGCTGATGAGCAGATCACCGCCGTGCTGACCGAGGCGCCCGGCAACGGTGCGCCGATCGGGGGAGTGAAGGTGACCAGCGACAACGCCTGGTTTGCCGCGCGCCCCTCGGGCACCGAGGACGTGTACAAGATCTACGCCGAGTCCTTCCGGGGCGAGGCCCACCTCGATCAGGTGATGGCCGAGGCGCAGCGGCTGGTCGACGCAGCTCTCGGCCGCTGAGCCACTCGAATCAATCCTTGACTCCGCTCCTTCATCGGCCTATCGTCGTAATCAACCAAACAGTTGATCAATAAGAAGGTTGAACATGGCGTACGATCCCTCGTCCGACGACCGGCTGGACCGGGCCTTCATGGCGCTGGCCGACCCGATCAGACGAGACATCATCGCCAAGCTCAGCCGAGGGCCGGCCACGGTCAACGAGCTGGCAGCTCCGTTCACGATCAGCAAGCAGGCCGTCTCCAAGCACATCCGGGTCCTCGAACAGGCGGGGCTGGTGACCCGGACACGGGACGCCCAGCGCCGACCGGTCCATCTCGCGGCGGGGCAGTTGGAGGCCTTGACCGCCTGGATCGATCGCTACCGATTGGTCCACGAACAGCAGTTCCGTCGGCTGGACGCGCTGCTGACCACGCAGGAATCAGCGACACACGACAACACCACCGAGGAGTCATCATGAGCAACGCCGTCACCATCACCGCACCCGAAGGACTGCCCTTCATCGACATCGAGCGCGAGTTCAACGCACCGGTCGACGCGGTCTATCGCGCCTATGCCGATCCTGAGCTGCTCAAGCTCTGGACCGGCCCGAACGGCTACGAGATGGAGATCACCGACTACGACTTCAGCTCTGGCGGTCGCTACCGCTACGTGCACCGTGATCCGGCCGGGGAGGAGTTTGCGTTCCGTGGCACGTTTCACACGGTTCGCGAAAACGAGGTGGTGATTCAGACCTTCGAGTTCGAGGGCTTCCCCGACGTGGTGAGCATCGAGAGGATGACGCTGACCGATCTCGGCGGAGGCCGGAGCAAGATCTCCGGGCACTCGGTCTTTCCCAGTGTCGAGGCCCGCGACGGCATGATCGCCAGCGACATGGAGACCGGAGTCGTCGAGGGCTACGAGCGTCTCGACCAAGTCCTCGCTGCAGGGTGATTCCAGTCCGCCTCCCGTGGATCGGCTTGTGGGGCCTTGCCCCGTGGCCCGGGTCCAGTGTTGCCGTCCTGGCGAAGGGCCGAGCCGAGGTCATGCTCGGGCACGACCTCGTCGGTCAGTTCGGCGGCGACGATCCGATCGAACCGAAAGCCCCGATAGCCCTGGCGCAGGCGACACCAACCCACCAGATACCAGTTCCCGTCGCCGGTGATCAGGCCGGCCGGTTCGACGTCGCGCCGAGTTCTCGTCCCGTCCGCATCTGCGTAGTCCAGCGAGACGAGCCGATGCCGTTCCAACGCCTGTTCCAGTACGGCGGTGTCGATCCGCTGCGGTGAACGTCGGCTGACGACCAGCCGTTGATCCCATCGGCGTGCCCCCGAGCTGGCCGATGCGCCCAGGACGGTGGAGATTTTCGCCAGTGCCGAATCGGCGGCCCGGGCCAGCGGCGCCCGACCGGAGGCGGCCCGCACCGCCAGCAGCAGCGCCGCAGCCTCGTCCGCAGTGAGGTTCAGCGGTGGCAGCGTCATCTGTGGGTCAACGGTCCAGCCTCCGCCGCGCCCCTCCTGCCAGCGTACCGGGATCCCCGCCGCCATCAGGGACTGGAGGTCTCGCTGAACCGTGCGTTGCGATACCCCGTGCTCGGCAGCCAGGTCCGAGACCCGTCACCAGCCGAGGCGCCCGGGCACGAAGCGTCTCGGCAATGGCGTACAGCCGCGGAAGCCGGCTCATGTGCCAGCGCCTCGGGCCTGTCGCGTGTCCTGGGCCAGCCGCCCCCGCAGGTAGGCCGCCTCGGCACGCCTCGCGTGATCGGTGGTGGGACCCGGGATCAGGGTGAAGCCGTGGATCGCGCCGGCCACGATGTCGAGTTCAACCTCGGCATGGAGCTGCCAACGCGCCGCCATCATCAAGGTGTCCTCCAGACCCGAGTCACGGGTTCCACACATGAACCGAGCCGGGATCACGCCAGGTAGATCGGCGTACAGCGGAGAGATCTTCGGGTCGCGACGATCCATCGAACTGGGTGTGACCGCGGCAAAGAGATTCGCATAACCCTTGCCCGAGCCCGGTTCACTCATCCGTGCCGGTGTCCCGGCCAGGTCGTAGCAACCGTAGGTCAACACCGCGGCGCTGAACCGGTGAGGTTCATCCGCGCGCAGTGCCAAGATCGCCTGCACCGCCAACTGGGCGCCCGCCGACTCACCGCCGATGGCCCACCAGCCGCCGTCGCCGGTCACGGACCGAGCGACGGCAATGGTGTCCTCGGTGGCGTCGAGGATGGTGTGTTCGGGGGCCAGGCGGTAACCCACGGACACGATCCGCAGCCCGGTGTCATCGGAAAGGGCGAGCAGTCGCTCGTCCTGAGAGGTGTGCGCGCCAAACGCCCAGCCACCGCCGTGGACGTGCAGATAGTTGCCGGTCGCCGGCCCGGCCGGCTGGACGACTCGGCACGGCACCCCGGCGATCTCGGTCAGGCTCAGCCGTGGGTCGTCCAGGCCGTTCTGGGACACGGCACTGCTGTGACGACGGTGTTGCCAGGCTGCGGCGTCGCCGGGATCGGGGTAGGGCGCCAACAGGGGTTGCAGGGATTCGGAGGCTCGCCACGTGTCGTCGAGGGTGGCCAGACCGCTGGTGGACAAGGCAATCTCTCGGGGTGTCAGTGTGATCATGGCCTCAGCTTGTGGCGGGTCGGCGACAACATCGTGTCACCGTTTCCGGGTAGTTTCGAGACTTCTCGGTGCACCGGCCGGGGTCAGAGTTTGAAGGTCGCGCGGGGGATCTCGTCGACCAGGGCCTTTGCCACTCGTACGGCGTCATCCTCGCTGATCTGGTGGGTGACCACCCGCTCGGCCAGATCGGCGGCATCGCATCGACGGGACATGTCGTGCCGGGCCGGGATCGAGCAGAACGCGCGGGTGTCGTCGATGAATCCCGAGGTCTTGAACCAGCCGGCCGAGTCGATCGCGGACGCCCGGAACCGTCGGATCGCCGCAGGGGTGTCGATGAACCACCACGGGACACCGGCGTACACCGCCGGATAGAACCCCGCCAGTGGTCCGATCTCGCGGCTGAACGAGGTCTCGTCGACGGTGAACAGCACCAGGTGCAGATTCGGGTGGGTGCCATAGGCGTCCAGTAGCGG
>JAKDKP010000358.1 GCA_030453285.1 Propionibacteriales bacterium | reverse complement strand
TCACGGGTTAGTGGGCTGACCAGCACCGTGTTGATGTGGTCGAGCAGGTAGTCGATGTCGGTCGAGGTGGCTGCCGGGTGGGACTTGTCGAGCTCCCACGGGGTGTCGGTGGTGCCGATGATCCAGTGCCTGCCCCACGGGATGACGAACAGCACCGACTTCTCGGTGCGCAGGATCATCCCGGTGGTGGATCGAATCCGGTCCCGCGGGACCACCAGGTGGATGCCCTTGCTGGCCTTCACCCGCAGCGTTCCGCGGCCGCCAGCCATCTGCTGGATCTCGTCGGTCCACACCCCGGCCGCGTTGATCACGACCTTGGCCCGCACCTCGAATTCGGTGTCGGTCTCCAGGTCACGCATCCGTGCACCGACCACCCGTTCACCCTCACGGATGAAGCCGACCGCCTGGGTACGGTTGGCCACGTAAGCGCCGAAGGAGGCCGCCGTACGGACCAGGGCGGCGACGAAGCGGGCGTCGTCGACCTGCGCGTCGTAATACTGCAGGGCGCCCTTGCTGGCCTCCGGCTTGAGGCCGGGGACGATCTTGCGGACCGACCGTTGGCTCAGATGGCGGTGCATCGGCACCCCTCGAGGATGCGTCGGGGACAGACCGATGGTGTCGTACAACATCAGGCCCGCGCCCACGTACGGGCGTTCCCAGAAGCGGTGCTGCAAGGGATACAGGAACGGCACCTTGCGTACGAGGTGCGGAGCGATCCGATCCAGCAACAGACCGCGCTCGCGCAGCGCCTCGCGCACCAGGGGGAAATCGAGCATCTCCAGATAGCGCAGGCCACCATGGATCAGCTTGCTGGACCGCGAGCTCGTGCCCGAGGCCCAGTCCCGCATCTCCACCAGGCCGACCCGCAGGCCACGAGTGACGGCATCGAGGGCGCTGCCGGCACCCACCACGCCGCCGCCCACGACGAGCACGTCGAGCTCTCGATCGGCCATCCCTGCCAAGGCATCCTGGCGCTCGGCCGGTCCGAGTCGTTCGCTCATCCTGCACTCCCCTGCTGGTGGTGGCTGTGTGGGTGGTCCATGATCAGCCGAGCACGACCTCGACCTTCTGGAACTCCTTGACCTCGGTGTACCCGGTGGTGGCCATGGCCCGGCGCAGCGCGCCGACCAGGTTCATCGTGCCGTCCGGGACGCGGGAGGGACCCAACAGGATCTCCTCGAGCGAACCGACCGTGTCGAATCGGACCCGCTCACCCCTGGGCAGTGTCTCGTGCCATGCCTCGGCGCCCCAGTGAAATCCTTGGCCGGGGGCCTCGGCCGCCTTGGCCAAGGGCGAACCGACCATCACCGCATCGGCGCCGCAGGCGATCGCCTTGGCGATGTCGCCGGACCGGCCCACCGAACCGTCGGCAATCAGATGGACATAGCGACCGCCCGACTCGTCGAGGTAGTCGCGTCGGGCCTCGGCGACATCGGCGATCGCCGACGCCATCGGCACCGCGATGCCCAGCACGTCCTTGGTGGTGTGGCTGGCGCCGCCACCGAACCCGACGAGGACGCCGGCGGCGCCGGTGCGCATCAGGTGGAGGGCTCCCTGGTAGGTCGCGCAGCCTCCGACAATCACCGGGACGTCGAGGGAGAAGATGAACTCCTTGAGGTCCAGCGGTTCCTGCTCACTCGACACGTGCTCGGCCGACACGGTCGTCCCGCGGATCACGAAGAAGTCGGGCACGGCCTTCTCCACCGCCTGGGCAAAGCGCTGCGTGTTCTGCGGAGACAACGATCCGGCCACCGGCACTCCGGCATCGCGGATCTCCGACAGGCGCTGGGCGATCAGCTCGGGCTGGATGTCGGCGGCGTACAACTCCTGCATCCGACGCGTGGCTGCCGTCGGATCGGTGATGGCGACGATCTCGTCGAGCAGGGGCTGCGGGTCGTCGTACCGGGTCCACAGTCCTTCGAGGTTGAGCACGCCGAGGCCGCCCAGCTTGCCGACACTGATCGCCGTCGCCGGGGACATGATCGAGTCCATCGGGGCGGCGATGAGCGGGAACTCGAAGGTCTGCGCATCGATCTTCCACGCCAATGACACCTCCTCGGGACCACGGGTGCGCCGCGTCGGGACGATCGCGATGTCATCGAGCGCGAACGCCTGTCGGGCACGCTTGCTGCGGCCGATCTCGATGGCGCCGGTGGTGAAGGTGTTGTTCATGATCATCCTGCGTAGTTGGGTGCTTCAACGGTCATCTGGATGTCGTGCGGGTGCGACTCGCGGAGTCCGGCCGAGGTGATTCGGGTGAAGGTTCCACGCTGCTGCAGATCGGCGATCGTGGCGGCACCGGTGTAGAACATCGACTGCCGCAACCCGCCGACGAGTTGGTAGGCCACCGCTGCCAGGGGACCACGGTAGGCCACCTGACCCTCGATGCCCTCGGGGATCAGTTTGTCGTCGCTGGCCACGTCGGCCTGGAAGTACCGATCCTTGGAGTACGAGGCCTGACGACCACGTGAGGCCATGGCCCCCAGCGAGCCCATCCCACGGTACGACTTGAACTGCTTGCCGTTGATGAACACCAACTCGCCCGGTGATTCCTCGCAGCCGGCCAGCAGGGAGCCGAGCATGACGGTGTCGGCGCCGGCCACCAACGCCTTGGCGATGTCGCCGGAGTACTGCAGGCCGCCGTCACCGATCACCGGAACCCCGGCCGGCTTGCAGGCCTGGGCAGCATTCCAGATCGCCGTCACCTGCGGCACGCCGACCCCGGCCACGACGCGGGTGGTGCAGATCGAGCCCGGGCCGACACCCACCTTGACGCCATCCACCCCTGCCTCGACCAGAGCCTTGGCCCCGGCGTACGTGGCGACATTCCCACCGATCACGTCCACATCGGCGGCGCGCTTCTCACCCTTGATCTTGGAGATCATGTCGAGCACCCCTTGAGCATGCCCGTTGGCGGTGTCCACGACCAGTGCGTCGACCCCCTCCTCGACCAGGGCCATCGCGCGCTCCCAGGCGTCGCCGAAGAATCCGACGGCGGCACCGACCCGAAGCCGACCTTGATCATCCTTGGAGGCTCGGGGGTACTGCCCCGACTTCACAAAGTCCTTGAGGGTGATCAGCCCCTGGAGCCGGCCGTCGGGGGCGATCAGCGGCAACTTCTCGATCTTGTGCTTGGCGAGCAGCGCAAAGGCCTCGTCCTTGGCAATGCCGACCGGTGCGGTGACCAGCGGCATCGGTGTCATCACCTCACCCACCAGCCGGGTGGGGTCGGTCTCGAAGCGCATGTCGCGGTTGGTGACGATGCCGACCAGGCGACGGTCGGCGTCGATCACCGGCACCCCGGAGATGCGGAAGGTGCCACACAGTTCGTCGGCCTCACCAATGGTGCGGTCGGCGGTGATCGTGATCGGCTCGTCGATCATGCCCGCCTCGGACCGCTTCACCAGGTCGACCTGGGCGGCCTGATCGTCGATCGACAGGTTGCGGTGCAGGATGCCCATCCCGCCCTCGCGGGCCATCGCGATGGCCATCCGTGCCTCGGTGACGGTGTCCATCGCCGAGCTCAACAAGGGCAGGTTGACCTTGATCCGCTTCGAGACGTACGAGGAGGTGTCGGCCTCCGACGGGATGACGTTGGTCTCGTTGGGCAGCAGCAGCACATCGTCGAAGGTGAGCCCGAGCGCCTCGAAAGGAGTGGGCACGCCCGAGGGGCTGAGTGGCGGCGGACCGTCGGTGCGGGAATCGGTGGCGGGTACGGGCGATGCGGGATCGCGATCCACAGACAAGCCTTTCGTCGCTGCCGGAGATCACCGGCGCCGGTTTCGAGTCGCCAGTCTATTCCCC
>JAKDKP010000357.1 GCA_030453285.1 Propionibacteriales bacterium | reverse complement strand
ATCGAGGGAGAAGAGGACGCCGTGCAGCCCAGTGAAGAAATCCTTGCCCAGGTCCCGATGGATCAGCTCGCCCAGCAGCTCGGGGTCGACCAGCCCACTGCCGAGACGGCCGCACGTGAGGCGGTCACCTCCCTGCTCGGCGGCATGCAGTCCGGCGCCGGCGACGCGTCCGGGGCGCAGTCTCTGCTCGGCGCCCTGGACCAGCACGCCGGGTCCAACCTGCTGGACGGCGGCGTACGGCTCGACCAGGTGGATACCGACGATGGCGAAAAGATCGTGCAGAAGGTGTACGGATCGGACTCCGACGCCGTCGCCCAACGACTGAGCTCCGGCCAGGTCAGCAACACCTTGATCAAGAAGGTGTTGCCGATCCTGGCACCGATCGTGCTCGCCTGGCTGGCCAAGAACGTGCTCGGCCGGGCTCAGGGGCAGGGCGGTCAGGGACAGGGCGGTCAGGGACAGGGCGGGCTGATGGACGTGCTGGGTCAGGTGTTGGGCGGGATCCTCGGCGGCGGAGCGGGTCAGAACCCGTTCGATCCCCAGGGCGCCCCGCAGCAGGCACCTGCGCCCCAGCAGGCACCGCCAACCCAGGCCCCGAACGATCAGGCCCCACCACCGGCGCCAGGCGGCAACGGCACCAAGATCAACACGATCCCCGGCCCCCGCTGAGACGCCCGTACCCGGCGCACGATCAGGTGATCAGGCCTTGATCAGGTATGCGGCACCGGCGGCCAGCAGGTTGTACGGACCGCGTACCCGGGTCGGACTCCCGGCCGAGTCCAACAGCACACGCTGGTCGACGGTGAATCCGCACTCGGTGGTGATCAACGCCTCCAGGTCGGTCAGCGAGGAGAGGTGGATGTTGGGCGTGTCGAACCAGGTGAGCGGCAGCGCCGGTGAGACCGGCATCCGCCCCGTGGTGAGGAGACCGAACCGGTGCCGCCACCAGGCGAAGTTGGGCACCGACACCACCCCGGCACCGGCGATCCGCATCATCTGACGCAACAGCGACGCCGGATGCCGAGTCGCCTGCAGGGTCTGGGAGAGCACCACCACATCGAAGGACTGATCGCTGAACTCATCGAGTTGATCATCGATGTCGAGTTCGATGATCGACACGCCGCGGGCGATCGCGCGCACCACCTGGTCGGGGTCGACGTCGACGCCCAACCCGTCGCAGCCACGTTGGTGATGCAGGTTCACCAGCAGTTCGCCGTCGGCGCAGCCGAGGTCGAGCACCCGTTTGTCGCGACCCACCAGATCGGCCACCACCTTGAGATCTGGCCTCATCGCCAATTCCCGTCACCGGAGCTCAACGAGGATCGTCCGGCATGGGGAAAGATACGATCCCCGGCGTGCTCGACGAACGCCCGTACGGTCCGGTGGTAGTCGGGCAATTCGAGCAGGAACGAGTCGTGCCCCCAGGGGGAGGTGATCTCCCGGAAGCTCACCGGAACTCGGCCGTCGGTGAGGATCCGGACGATCCGACGTGAATGCGCGGTGGAGAACCGCCAGTCGCTGTCGAAGCTGATCACCAGGACGTGCGTCCCGGCCGCCCGGAGTCGTTCCACCGCCTTCGGATCGGCAAACGGGTCGAAGTAGTCCATCGCCCGGGTCAGGTACAGATAGCTCAGCGCATCGAAGCGCCCGAGGAAGGAGACGCCCTGGTGGGCGAGATAGCTCTCCACGGCGAAGTCCACGCCGAACCCGCCGCGCGACTCGGCCTGCTGGAAACGTCGGCCGAACTTCTCGTCCATGGCCTGCTCGGACAGATAGGTGATGTGGGCCATCATCCGGGCGATGGACAGGCCCATCTCCGGAGAACTGCCCTCGGCCAGGTAGCGCCCCTCGGCGAAACCCGGATCCTGCATGATGGCCGCCCGGGCGACCGCGGAGAAGGCGATGTTCTGGGCGGTCAGTCGGCTGGAGGCGGCAATCACCAGCGGGTGGCCGACCTCCTCGGGGGCCTCGGTGGCCCACTGCAGGACCTGCATGCCGCCGAGGGAACCGCCGACGGCGGCCAGCAGCCGCTCGATCCCCAGATGGCGCATCAACGCCCGATGCACGGCAACGAAGTCGGTCATCTGCAACAGCGGGAAGTCCAGCCCGTACGCCTCACCGGTGTCCGGGTTCGTCGAGGAGGGACCGGTCGTGCCTCGGCACCCGCCCAGCAGATTGGGACAGATCACGAACAGTTTGTCGGTGTCCAGCGGCTTGCCGGGCCCGACGAGGTTGTCCCACCAGCCGAGGGTCTTCGGATCGTCGGAATCCTGCAGGCCTGCGGCATGGGCGTCCCCGGTCAGTGCGTGGCAGAGGAAGACGGCATTCCCGGCGTCCGCGTCGAGCGTGCCGTACGTCTCGTACGCCACCTCCACACGGGTCAGTTGTGCACCGCTGCGCAGCCGCAGCGGGTTCTGCTCGTCGAACAGCACCACGTGCCGAGTCTCGACCTGACCGATCGAGGTCGAACAGTCGGTGGGCATGGGGCCAGTCTGCTGCTCAACCTGCCGGACTCGCCCGCCCGTCTGTCATGTGGAACCCGTCTGTCATGTGGAACCCGTCTGTGGAACCAGCCGGTCAGGTGGAATCGGTCATCTCCGCAGCTCACCTGTGGCGGTCGCTAGGCTCGGCAACCATGGCGTCCACCCGACCCGAGCCCGTCCAGCCTGAGCCCGTCCAGCCTGGGCCCGTCCAGCCCCGGCCGATCCGGTTCGTGCTGGCGTCGGCCTCCCCGGCACGACTGGCCACCCTGCGCGCGGCCGGACTGGACCCGGAGGTGATCGTCTCCGGGGTCGAGGAGGAAGGCATCATCGCGGACTCCCCCGCGGCATTGGCCACCCGGCTGGCCGAGCTCAAGGGCTCGGCGGTGGCCAGCGTCACGCCGCGGCGGGAGCCCGTCGAGGTCGTACTGGGCTGCGACTCGGTGCTCGAACTCGACGGTGTGGCGTACGGGAAACCCGGCGACAGTGAAACGGCCACCAACCGGTGGCAGCAGATGCGCGGGCGGAGCGGAGTGCTGCACACCGGGCATCACGTCACGGTCCGGACCGGCGACACCATGCGCACCCGCAGTGCCGTCGCCAGCACCACCGTGCACTTCGCCGAGGTGAGCGATGCCGAGATCGCCGCGTACGTGGCGACCGGTGAGCCGCTCGTGGTGGCCGGCGCGTTCACGCTGGACGGCCTCGGTGCGGCCTTCGTGCGCGGGATCGAGGGTGATCCGCACAATGTGGTCGGCGTCTCGGCGCCCCTGCTGCGCACCATGATCAACGACCTCGGTCTGCATTGGCCGGACCTGTGGGCCGTACGGGAGCCGCAGGGTGAGGTCACGGGCACGTAGCCTTGGTCCGGTGAACCCCGATGAGCAAGCAACCAACGACACGCCGTTGCAGGGCAAGATGATCGCGCACGCCTCGACCAACTTGCCCGTCGAACAGGAGGTCGCCTGGCAGCTGGTGACCGACGGACTCGGCCTGCAGAAGTGGTACGCCTTCGGCGGGGCTGCGGTCGAACCGGTCGAAGGCGGCCGGATCCTGCTGTCCTGGGAGGACGGCAAGGCGTTCCTGGGCCGGGTGGAGAAGTTCGCCCCGCCCCGACGCTTCGACTATCGGCTGCCCCAGCAGGCGAACACCAAGATCACCGACGACAACTCCACCCTCGTGCAGTACCTGATCACCGAGGCCCCGGACAATCCGCAGCACACCGTGGTCACCGTGCGTGAACACGGATTCGAGGAATTGGCCGAGCAGTACACCCCCCGCGAGGCGTTCAGCAGCTCGGCGGTCGCCTGGATCGGGGCGATGGGACT
>JAKDKP010000356.1 GCA_030453285.1 Propionibacteriales bacterium | reverse complement strand
TCGTCCGGAGCCGAGCGCATCGTCAGCAGGAATGGACGGTATGACGGCCCCGAAGCGTGCATGACCTACGACAATCGCGGATCCCGCAGACGCGAGAGGACTCCGCAGACGCGAGAAGACTCCGAAGGCAGGTGGCCACGCCGACTGGGTCCGCCGCAATGAGTGCTCGGGTTCAGCACGTCCGAGAGGTGTCGCGGGGCAACGACGGCGATGCCGAGAGATGCCGGCGTCCGGGTTAACCTCGAGCCCGTGGATGATGACGCGTTGACCCTGACCATGCTCACCAAGCGATTCGGTACGAAGGTGGCGGTCGACGGGCTCGACCTGCACGTACCGCGTGGCTCGATGTTTGGGCTGGTGGGGCCCAACGGCGCGGGCAAGACCACGACGCTCTCCATGGCCACGGGGCTGTTGCGTCCGGATGCGGGCACCGCAACCGTCCTGGGACACGACGTCTGGCAGGACCCGCCGCGCGCCAAAGCGTTGATGGGGGTGCTTCCCGACGGTATGCGTCTGTTTGATCGCCTGACCGGTCGGGAATTGCTCACCTACGTCGGACGGCTTCGCCAGGTCCCGGCAGGTGACATCACCAGCCGCAGCGAGGAACTGTTGGGTGCACTCGGCCTCAGCGCCGACGCGGACAAGATGGTGGTCGACTATTCCGCCGGCATGACCAAGAAGATCGGATTGGCGAGTGCGCTGATCCACGGCCCGCGCCTGGTGATCCTCGACGAACCGTTCGAGGCGGTCGATCCGGTCTCGGGTGACACGATCCGCAAGATTCTGCGCGGCTTCTCCGCCGGCGGCGGCACGGTCATCTTCTCGTCGCACGTGATGGAGCTCGTCGAGAGCCTGTGCGATCGGCTGGCCGTCATTGGAGACGGCCGCATTCTGGCTGCCGGTGCCCTGGACGAGGTGCGCGCCGGTGCCTCGCTCAACGATCGCTTCATGCAGTTGGTTGGCGTGGACGAAACCTCCGGCAGCGGACTGACCTGGTTGAACGAGTCCAACAGCGGCACCCGATGAGCACCAGCACGAGCGCTCCTCGCATGAGCACCCCTGGCACGAGCACCCCCAGCACCACGATGGGCATCACCAACACGCTCGTACGGCTCAAGGTCACCCTGCTCCGCAACGGCCTGCGTCGCAGCGTGTGGAAGACCGTGGGGTTGGTGATCGGCGGCCTGTACGGACTGGGCGTGGTGCTGCTCGTGGTGACGGCCCTGTTCGCCCTCCGGTTTGCCGAGGCCGAGCTCGCTGCTGCCGTCACCACCACCGTGTTCACTCTGATGACCGTCGGCTGGATCCTGATGCCGCTGCTGGTATTCGGACAGGACGACACCGTGGATCCGGCGCGGTTTGCCCTGTTGCCCGTCCCGGCGGGACGGCTGGTGCGCGGCTTGGCCATGGGTGCCCTGATCGGGCTGCCGGGTCTGGGAACGGTGTTGGCCGCCGTCGGGCTGCTCGGCACCTGGTCCAACGCGATCGCCCCCTTCATCGCTGCTGTGGTGGTCCTGCCGATCGGGGTCCTGCTGTGCGTGCTCTGGTCACGGGCCGCCCTGACCTGGATGTCGGCGCTGCTGGCCGGCCGTCGTACCCGCGACCTCAGTGTCGTGCTGCTCATGGTCCTGATGCTCGGGTTGGCGCTGGGTGCACAGTTCCTGCCGCGGATGGTGGGCGATCAAGCTCAGATGATGGCCGCGGTGGATCGTACGGCCGACATTCTGGGCTGGACACCGTTCGGCTGGATCTGGTCGGTGCCAGGTCTGGTGGCCGCCGGCGACTGGGGGCTGGCCATCCTGCGCTTGGTGTTGTCGCTCGCCCTGGTCGTTGCACTGGCCTGGCTCTGGCGGGTACGGCTGGCGGTGGCGATGACCTCGCCGCCCGATGCCGGGCAGCAGCGCACAAACGTCCGATCGGGAGCCCTGGCGGGCCTGCTGCCGGACACCCCGGCCGGCGCGGTGGCGTTGCGGTGCCTCCTGTACTGGCGGCGCGATCCGCGCTACATGGTGGCGTTGGTCTCGCTGCTGCTCACCCCGGTCCTGCGCGGGGCGGTCGCGCTGACCACCGGCGCGACCGCGCTGACTCCGTGGGCCGCGCTGCTGGTCACCTGGCTGGTCGGCAGTTCGGTCGGCTCCGAGTTGGCGTACGACTCCTCCGCATTGGCCCTGCATGTGCTCACTGGCGTACGGGGTGTCGACGACAGGATCGGTCGGGCCATCGCGTACCTGATCATCGGGGCACCCATCGCCCTGGTCACGGCTGTTGCGGGGGCTGTCCTTTCCGGCCATGCCGATCTGCTGCCACGGGTGCTGGCAATCGGCGTGGCCAGCCTCCTGGGTGGTCTCGGGTTTGGTCTGTGGCTCGGCACCCGCATTCCTGGCAAGGCCCCCAAGCCCGGCGCGAACCCTCTCAGCTCGGGCGAGTCGGGAGGACTGAAGTCGATGCTCGTGCTCTTCCTCTCCACCACGGGAACCATGATCAGCGCCCTACCGGCCATCGCTCTGGTGGTGCTCTCCTTCATCGGCCCGGACTGGTGGCAGTGGGTGGCGCTCGGCGTCGGCATCGTGTCCGGAGTCCTGTGTCTGCGCGCCGGAACGCGGGTTGGCGGGCGCGTACTGGATCGGCGTTGGCCCGAGATTCTCAGTGAGGTGAGCTGAAGGGCAACTGACGCCGAAACCGTTTGCTGAGGTGAGGGCGTTTCGATACTTTGCCATGGTGTCCCTCATCCTGGCCGATGGTTTGATCAAGGAATTCACCCGACCGGTCCGGGTCGAGGGTGCCTTCTCGGGCATTCGCAATCTGTTCACCACCAAGACGATCACCAACCGGGCCGTTGATGGTGTTTCGCTGTCCATCGAACCGGGTGAAATGGTCGGCTCTCGGTCCGAACGGGGCCGGAAAATCGACGACGATCAAGATGCTCACCGGAGTTCTGGTGCCCACGGCGGGCACGGTGACGGTGAACGGCATCGTGCCGTGGAAGGACCGCGCACAGAACGCGCGCATGATCGGCGCCGTCTTCGGGCAACGCACTCAATTGTGGCCCGACCTGCCGCTGCGGGACTCGTTCGACGTCCTGGCGAAGCTGTACGGGGTCGCGCCGTCGGCGTACCGGCGAACCCTGGACGAGTTCGTCGATCTGCTCGATCTGGGCTCCTTCATCGATCGCGCCGTACGGACCCTCTCGCTGGGGCAGCGCATGCGGGGCGATCTCGTCGCGGCCATGCTGCACGAGCCACCGGTGCTCTACCTGGATGAACCGACCGTCGGTCTGGACGTCGTCGCGAAGGCCCGCATCCGGGACTTCATCCGAGAACGCAATCGCACCGCCGGCACGACGATCATGCTGACCACTCACGACATCGGCGATGTCGAGCGACTGTGCCGGCGCGTGATCATCATCGATGAGGGCCGCATCCTCTTCGACGGCGACATCCACGCCCTCCGCCGGGCCTACCTGCCGCATCGGATTCTCCGGGTCGAACTGTCGGGCGCGGAACCGCCGGACTGGCGCATTGACGGGGTCGAACGGGTCGACCCGGGCGCCCGGGGCCGCCATGACCAGCACGACGATGATCAGAACGGCCATGATCAGAATCCCTATGATCACGAGGATGCTGGACGGGCCGGGGGACAGGTCCTCAACCTCCGATTCGATCCCGCGGAGCTCCCCACCTCCGAGGCCATTGCGCGGACCACCGCGACACTTCCGATCGCTGACCTGACGGTCACCGAACCCGAACTCGAGGACGTCATCACCGAGATCTACACCGCCCGCAAGGCTGTTGATGTCCTCGATTGACACCCCC
>JAKDKP010000355.1 GCA_030453285.1 Propionibacteriales bacterium | reverse complement strand
AGGTGGCCCCGGCTCATCGCAGTTCCCTCAGTCGTGGGTCGAGCAGATCGCGTAAACCGTCGCCGAGCAGGTTGAATCCCAGTACCGCAACGGCGATGGCCACTCCGGGCCACAGCGGTTGCCACGGGTCGAGGAACATCTGGCTTTGGGCATCGCGCAACATCCGCCCCCAGGTGGGCGTCGGCGGCGGCGTGGACAGCCCGAGGTAGCTCAGGGCAGCCTCGGCCAGGATGGCGATGCCGAACGCGACCGAAGCCTGCACGCCCACCATCGGCGCCACGTTGGGCAGGATGTGCCGCACGGCGATGCCGACCGGTGGCGTACCGGCGGCCCGGGCGGCGAGCACATAGTCCTGGCTCATCACCTGCAGGGTGGAGGCGCGGGTGACGCGGGCAAAGGCCGGCACGGTCGCGACACCGATGGCGATCATTGCGGTGAGCGTCGAGGCGCCCAGGGCGGCGGCCAACAGGATCGCCAACAGCAGAGCGGGAAGGGCGTACAGGATGTCGCTGCTGCGCATGATCAACTCTGACAGCCAGCCGCCGCGTTGCCCGGCGATGATGCCGAGCGGGACACCGACCACCGCAGCGATGCCGACCGCGATCAAGCCGACGAGCACGCACGTCCGGGCCGAGACCATGAGTCGGCTGAGCACGTCGATGCCGAAGCCGTCGGTGCCCAGCAGATGCGCACTCCCCGGTGGGGCAAGAACGGTGGTCGGATCGACCCGCACCGGATCGTACGGGGTCCAGACCAGCGACACCGCCGCGGTCACGATCACCAGTCCGACGAGCATGATCCCGGCGACGAGATTGGCGCGCCTCATGATCGACTCCCCCGGGTGCGCAGCCGCGGATCGATCGCGAGATAGGAGAGGTCGACCAGGAAGTTGATCAACAACACCGCGGCCACCAGCACCATCACGATCCCCTGCACCACCACCAGATCACGTTCGGCGACCGCACCGAGCAGGCGCATACCCAACCCGTTGAGGGTGAAGACCTGCTCGATCACGATCGCACCGACCAACAGGGTGGACAGTTGTAGACCGAGCACCGTGACCACCTGCACCGAGGCGTTGCGGACGCCGTGGCGCAACAGGGCCGCGAAGCTCGGCCACCCGATCGCACGGGCCGTACGGAGGTGGTCCTCGCCCAGGACATCGATGAAGGCCGAGCGGATGTAGCGAACGAGCACGGCGCCCTGCACGATCGCCAGGGACACCACCGGCAGCACCAGGTGGCTGAACCACTGCCCGGGGTTTGTCAGGAGCGGGACGTACCCGTTCGCCGGCAACCAGCGCAGTCGCACCGCGAAGATCAGCACCAGCACGATGCCGGCCCAGAAGGCGGGCACCGCCAGCCCGACCTGCGACAGGGTGCTGGCCAGGAAACCCGCGACATGCCGACGTCGTACGGCAGCCAGCATGCCGACCGGTATGGCAACCACCAGCGCCAGCAGCATGCCGCCGATCACCAGCCACAGCGTCACCCCCAGCCGGTCGGAGATGTCGGCGGCAACCGGCAGACCGGTGAGGTAGGACCGGCCGAAGTCGCCGGTGATCATGCCCCCCATCCAATCGAGATATTGCACGATCAGCGACTGATCGGTGCCAAGCTCCTTGCGCAGCGCCTCCACCGCGGCCGGGTCGGCGTTCTGCCCCAGGATCACCTGTGCCACATCCCCCGGCAGAGCCGCACACGCGAGGAACACCACGACGGAGGCGACCAACAGGCTGACGACAAGGATCGCTGCCCGCACCCCGATCGCCCGCACCATGCGCGTCAGGCTATATCGGTCGCCGGTCCAGCGCGGAACACTCGACCCCACATTCGTCGACCCCCCACCGCGTTCGTTGGGCATCACGTTCTCGCCGGGTGTTGCCAGGCATCACGTTCGTTGAGCAAGCGAGGCCGGTATTGAGCAGGAACGAGGCACGTCCGTCGAAATGAACGAGCGCGACGAAACGCACCACTCCACCGGCGCACACGCAGACTCAGCCGCGGGAAATCCTTGTCAGGTCGAAGGACAGGGTGCTCGCATTTGGCGGGATGCCGGTGATGTCGGGCTTGGCGATCACCAGATTGGGCATCAGGAACAGGAAGTCGGCGACGGCGTCATCGGCCAGGAGTTTGCCGGCCTTCTTCATGTCGGTGACCTGTTCGGCCTCGGTGCCGGAGTCGGCAGAGGCCAGCAGCTTGCGCACCTCGGGATTGTCGTAGCGCCAGTAGTACTGCGGATCGCCCCACTTGACGATGTCGCGGGCCTCGACGTGGGCCACGATGGTCATGTCGTAGTCGGCCTTGGCCAGCACGAGGTCGAGCCAGCGGGCGGGGAATTCGAGTTCGTCGATGACGACCTTGATCCCCACCTCACCGAGCTGGCTGGCGATGAACTGTGCCGAGGCCGTGGCGTACGGCAGGGTCGGCACGCGCAGCCGGAGGGTGATGTTGGACTGCCCGGATTCGGCAATCAACTGCCGCGCCTTCTCCGGGTCGTACGGGTAGGTGTTGGACAGGTCCTCGTACCAGGGATCGGTGGGCGGCACCATGGAACCGATCAAGGTCCCCTTGCCACCCCACACGGTCTTCAGCAGCGCCTCGCGGTCGATGGCGTGATTGATCGCCTGCCGGATCCGCTTGTCCTTCAATGCCGGGGTCTGATGATTGAACCCCATCACCACCTCGCCCTGGGTGGTGCCCTCGATCACCTGGAACTGGGCGGTGTCAGCGAACTGCGCGAGCGCCTGGGGCGCCTGCAGGTTGGAGATCACGTCCAGCCCGCCGGACAGCATCGATGCGTTCATCGCGTTCGGATCTGAGAAGTAGCGGAACGTGACCTTCGTGGCGTACGGCTTCGCCCCCCAGTAGGTGTCGCGCTGGGACAGCACCAGATCCGAGCCCTTGCTCCAACTGGTGAGGGTGTACGGGCCGGTGCCGGCCGGCTTGGCGGTCAGGTCGGATGCCTTGGGGTCGATGATCATCCCGGCGGTCGACGACATCCAGTACAGCCACGAGTTCGACTGCTTGCTGAGTTCCACCCGTACGGTGCGTTCGCCGGTCGCCGTGGCCTTCTTCACCGGGGCCATCTGGTTCTTCAGCACGGCCGTGCCCTCGGTCCGGACACGTTCGATGTTCCACACCACATCCTGCGCGGTGACCGGACGACCGTCGGCGAAGGTGGCGCGTTCGTCAAGACTGAAGGTGTAGCTCAACCGATCCTCCGACAGAGCCCACTGGGTGGCCAGGAGTGGCTGCATCTGTCCGTCGTTGTCGATCTTGATCAACGTCTCGTACACGTTGTAGAGGAGCACCTGGGGAATGGCCGCGGAGTCGCTGGTGGTCGGATCCATCGACGGGGGCTGGGCGGTGGCGCCGATGATCATTTCGGTTCTCGGAGCTTCGGGCTGCGGGGTGCAACCGGCGACCACCAGCATCAGCCCGCCGAGCAGGACGGCGACGATCCGCTTCACTTCGACTCCTCATCGGGCCGCTGGAGGGTGCTGGGCGCCAGGTCGGCCCACGAGGACCACTCGGAACGAGACGTTGCCCGGACCACGGCGTTCAGACAGGCGTCAGTGAACACGTCGGCGGCGCTCTCGAGCAAATCGTTGAAGGTGAGCAGCGCGGTCAAACGATCACCGGGCAGTGGCCGCTGTTGAGAGGCCATCGCGAACACCGAATCGCCGTCCAGCATCGAGTGCAGCGGGCGAATGGCGCGTGCCATGCCGTCATGGCCGATCTGTGCCAACTTGCCGGCCTGCGGTTTGGTGAGCACGGCATCGGTCATCAGCACCCCGATCGTGGTGGCGAAGCTGCTGCCGGTCG
>JAKDKP010000354.1 GCA_030453285.1 Propionibacteriales bacterium | reverse complement strand
GTGAGGCGGCAGCGGGCCAGGACCTCGCGGCCGAGGTAGCGGCGTCCTTCGGTCCTTTCGTCGGTTTGCTCGGCCAGCACGGCCCCGACGAGGCGGACGATGGCCTGGCGGTTGGGGAAGATGCCGACGGAGTCGGTGCGGCGCCGGATCTCGCGGTTGAGCCGCTCCTGGGGGTTGTTGGACCAGATCTGGGTCCAGATGTCCTTCGGGAAGCCCGTGAAGGCCAGGATGTCCGCCCGGGCGGTGTCGAGGTGCTCGGCCACCGCGGACAGCTTCTCGCTCACGTAGTCGATGAGCCGGTCGAACTGGGCGTTCACCGCGGCGGCATCGGGTTGGTCGTACACGCTGTGCAGCATCGCCTTGACGGCCGGCCACATACTCTTCGGGGTGATGCCCATCAGGTTCGCCGCGTAGTGCGTCCGGCACCGTTGCCAGACGGCGCCGGGCAGGTTGGCCGCGATGGCGTCCTTGAGCCCGGTGTGGGCATCACTGGTGACCAGGCGAACTCCGCCCAGGCCGCGGGCGACGAGGTCGGCGAAGAACTCGTTCCACGCCGCCCCGGTCTCCGAGGTGGCCACCCGCAGGCCCAAGACCTCGCGGTGGCCGTTGGCGTTGACGCCGGTGGCCAGCAGCACCACGGCGTTGACGACCCGGCCGCCCTCGCGGACCTTCATCGTCAGCGCGTCGGCGGCCACGAACGTGAACGGCCCCGCCGCATCCAGGGGCCGGTGGCGGAAGGCCTCGACCTGTTCGTCGAGGTCTTCGGCCATGCGCGAGACCTGGGACTTGGACAGGGCGTTGATGCCGAGGGTCTTGACCAGCTTGTCCATCCGTCGGGTGGAGACCCCGGCGAGGTAGCAGTCCGCGACGACCGTGATCAGCGCGGACTCGGCTCGTTTGCGCCGCTCTAGCAGCCATTCCGGGAAGTAGGTCCCGGATCGGAGCTTGGGGATGGCCACGTCGAGGGTCCCGACCCGGGTGTCCAGCTCACGGTGGCGGTAGCCGTTGCGCTGGGCCATGCGCGTCGAGGACGGCCTGCCCCACTCGGCGCCGACCACCGCATCGGCGTCGGCGGAGAGCAGGGAGTTGATCACGGTCTGCAGCAGCGATCGCATCATGTCCGGGGAGGCTTCGGACAGGGCTTCGCCGAGTAGGCCGGCAGGGTCGACAATATGGGTAGCGGTCATCGTGATGACTCCTTCGGGGATTCTGTGAGAGGTTGACTCGAAGGATCACACGGTGGCCGCGTCCACGTCTGGAACGACGTGCCGGACCACCGGGCGTTACACCACCCTATGGGGCACTACTCTGAGGCTTTCTCTATCTCTGACTGGATTGGTTCTTCGCATGCGCACCTCTCAGGTGAACCGTTGAGAGGAACAGGCACATGGGCAACAACCGAGAGTCGAAGAAGCTTTACTCCACAGTCCTCGTTGAGGACGGGAAAGGAAAACGTCGTTCACGCAAGGCTCGGGAACGGGCAGCCCTGCAGGTGATCGCCCGCGACCGTGCTGCCCAGTGGCAAGCGGAGCGAGCGAAAATCGCTGCCGAACGCGCTGCCGCCCGCTCCACCGATTACCTCCCCAAAGGCGGAGAAGCGGGGCCAGCGGCGTTGCGTTCGTACCGCCGGTTTCGGGTGCCGACGCATCAGGACACCTCCGCGACCTTGCAGGGCGCGTATCCGTTCCTCGCCGAGGGCGGCCTCGGGTCGCAAGGTGTGTTCGTGGGGCAGGATATGTACTCGGGCGGCAGTTTCGTGTACGACCCGTGGGTGCTCTACCAGCGCGGCATCATCACCGCCCCGAACCTCGTCCTCGCAGGCATCGTCGGCTCCGGAAAATCATCCCTCGCGAAGAGCCTGTACACACGGTCGATCCCGTTCGGTCGCCGCGTCTACGTGCCCGGCGACCCGAAAGGTGAGCACACGGCCGTCGCTGAGGCGGTAGGTGGGAAAGCCATCATCCTCGGTCACGGGCTCCGCAACCGCCTGAATCCCCTCGATGAGGGCTACCGTCCCGGCGGGCTTTCCGACCCGGAATGGGCCTCCACCGTTGCCTCTCGCCGCCGTGACCTGATCGGGGCACTCGCCGAGACCGTACTGGAGCGATCGTTGTCACCGCTGGAACACACGGTGATCGATATCGCGCTCCAAGCTGTTGTCGCGACGGCATCTGTGCCGATCCTCCCGATGGTCGTCGACCGGATCCTCACCCCGGACCCGGGCGATGACGAACGCCTCGCAGAAGACGGTCGCCTCGTCGGCCACGCACTGCGCCGCCTCGTCTCCGGTGACCTCGCCGGACTCTTCGACGGACCCTCGACTGTCACGTTTGACCCGACGCTGCCAATGATCACGCTAGACCTGTCTCGCGTCGTGGAGAACTCGACCCTGATCAGCGTGCTCATGACCTGCTCGTCGGCGTGGATGGAATCGGCGCTGCTGGACCCCAACGGCGGCCAGCGGTGGGTCGTCTACGACGAGGCGTGGCGGTTGATGTCACACCCCGCGTTGCTCAAGCGGATGGATGCGCACTGGCGGCTCGCCCGCCATTACGGCATCGCGAATCTCCTGATCTTCCACAAACTTACCGACCTCGACAACGTCGGCGATCAAGGCTCCGCGATGCGTTCCCTCGCGAACTCCCTGCTGGCGAACGCAGAGTCGCGGATTATTTACCGGCAGGAGTCCGACCAGATCGGAACTACCGGTAAGACCCTGGGATTGACCGGGACGGAGCAGAAACTGCTCCCTAGTCTGGGCACCGGGCAGGGGCTGTGGCGGATCAAGGAATCTAGCTATGTCGTGCAGCATCAACTCCATCCGGAGGAGCTGCGGGCCTTCGACACCACCCAAAGAATGTCGCAGAATCCGCGGAATCATGCGGATTCTGGCCAGGTTGAGGGCGGGTCATGAGCGTACAAGACGCACCCGCCCAAGGGCACATCTCGTGTGTGCTGTCAGCGGTGGTGGTGTGATGAGTGAGCTATCGGATGAAGAACTTGTCGAGCGGACGACAGCGTTGGTCGGCGGGTTGGAGCAGATTGCGAAACGGTACGAGGAGCACGTCTTTCTCGCCTGGGAGGATCCGGTCACGTTCGGGGCTGGTCACTTCGTGCTGTATCCGGAAGCAGGCGAGATTACCCGGTTCGCGATCGAGGAGCAATACACGGACACCGATTGGTCCGACGACGAGCGGATTGCGACCTCGTGGACGTGGGACTCGCAGGCACGAGTTCGGCAACCAGACGGCGATTGTCCGTGGGTATCTCTCGCGCATGGTGAAGTCGCACCCGGCGACTATGCCCAGTTGCTGGGCCTCGCCGAGGACTGGGCGAAAACCACCCACACACTTGCCGAACGGGAACAGGCGCTCACCGTTGACCCCCTCACCGCACCGGGTGTGGAACGGCATGGTGGGCAGCGCACCTTCCTGTCATGAGCCCAAGAATCAGAGTCCCTATACCCTCCGCCGTGACCATTTTCCTGGTTCAGGAGGTGCACGGATGAGTTCGCGCCGTGACCGTCGAACCCCACAGCACCCGCCAGCCGCAACGCCGGAACAGCCTGTCGTGGTGCCTGCGGTGCTTCCGCAGATCCTGCTCGAAGCCATCAACGCCGAGACGCTGATCGCCACGATCAATGGTGACAAGCTCTCGGCAACCCCGATCCGGCGCAGTGACATCGCGCAGACGCTCACCGAGCTTGTTGCCCGGCTCGGGTCACCGACTCGGGTGGAGGTGCGGGAAATGGACGGCAGCATTCACGCCGATATCCTCACCCCACCCGCACCCCGATCATCGTTCGCACCACCAGCAGATGCGCCCCCGAC
>JAKDKP010000353.1 GCA_030453285.1 Propionibacteriales bacterium | reverse complement strand
CCCCCCCCGCCCCCCCCCCCCCCCCGCCACTCGCGAGGCTGCGAACACTCACGTCCTGGTGATCAGCTCGCGACAGCGACGAGGCGCTGCTGCCCCGTTGGTCTGTTGGCGTTCAGTGCCCGCGCAGATCGAAGGTGCGCGGCAGTCGTCCGAGGGCGGCCGCCAGAGCGATCGCGTCGTCCTCGACCGGCGAACCGCTGGTGAAGGTGGTGTGCCCGGTGTCGAAGGCGGCCCGCACTTCCCGGAGAAACTCTTCCGGTCCTATGATCGTGACGGACGCCAACGGAGGCCTGTCTGGCCGGTCGTCATTCGCCTGGGCCACGGAATATGAGTCCTGTCACCAAAATTTGGATCGTAGGAGGAGGACATAGGGTTGGTGGCTGCCTTGTACTCGTAGATATTTCCATCAAGGTCTTCGTAGAATTTTCCGTTATGCGAGACGCGGCAAATTGGCCCCGACCGGGCGTTGCTGCCAACGGGCGCTGACGGGTCGGCGTTGTGAACCCGCAGAACATGTTTCCCATAACGGTCGCTCCATCGGTACTGCCGGCCCATGTCGATCGCTTGCATCGTGGTCAGATCCTCTTGTGTCGCTCTGTGGGGAACGCGGTCGAGCGGGTTGTCAGTACGTTTGGCTCTCCTGGCTGCGAGTTCAGCCTGCTGCCGCCTTGTCAGTGGCGGCTTCTTCGGACGAGATCGTTTCACGACCTTGAGCAGCGGGTCGAGCATCTTGCCGAAGATGCCGCGGGGCGTGAGGGCTTGATTGCAGCGCCGGTCTGCCGCCGCTCATAGGCCGCGCCGAAGAGTAATCGTGCAGAAGGCGCGAACATCATGAAACAAATTTCGGACGGTTAACGAGGAATCTGGACTATCTGGTTGAGACGCCGCGCAGATCGTAGGTGCGGGGCAATCGTCCGAGGGTGGCCGCCAGTGCGATAGCGTCCTCCTCGACCGGCGATCCGCTGGTGAAGGTGGTGTGCCCGGTTTCGAAGGCGGCTCTTACTTCGCGGAGAAAGGCTTCTGGCCCGATGATCGTGGTGGACGCCAGCGAGGGCCTGTCCGGCCGGTCGTCATTGGCTTCGTCGACGATGTCGCCGTACTGGTCGATGTAAGACGGTCCGGAGACTCGATCCAGAGTGGCGGCGTAGGCCGGAATCTCGATCGGCAGCGTAGGAAGTGAGATGTCTAGACTGTAGGCAGCAACGAAGAGTGCTTTTGCCGACGGCGCTCCTGGAGACTCCCACGCCAAGGAGATTAGGGTCAACGACAGTAGTACAGCATCCTTCTTGGCGTAAGCCTGGGGCTGATTTCGCACGAGTGCACTGACGTCTTCCTGTAGTTCGGTTTCACCGCCAAGTAGTGCGTCCAGGGTGGCTGAGATGCCGGTCGGGGGTACATACATTGGGGTCAGCTCCCGTACGGTAGCGGCTCGTGTGATGGCCATGGAATGTGGGTTTTGTCGCCGAAGTTCGGGTCGTAGAACTTGGACGAGGGCTTGGTGGCAGACTTCACATCGTAGAGATTGCCATCGATGTCTTCATAGAATCTGTCTCCGTGAGCAATGCGATAGATGTGCCCTGAGGCGGCGTTGCTGTGAGTCGGAGCAGATGGGTCGGGGCCATGTATACGAACCATGTGGTCACCCCACTTGTCGGACCATTCGTACATGACCCCTTGTTCGATGTTGACCATCTCCAGATCCCTGCGCTTCGCTCGCCGCGGAACGCGGTCGAGTGGGTTGATCGTCCGTTTGGCTCTCTTGGCGGAAAGCTCGGCCTGCTGTCGCCTTGTCAGTGGCGGCTTCTTCGGACGAGATCGTTTCACGACCTTGAGCAGCGGGTCGAGCATCTTGCCGAAGATGCCGCCGAGGGCACGCGTGCCGGGAGGCATCAGCCGGCCATCAGCTTCTCGAGGACCATGTTCAGGGCAAACTCCAGAAGCCGCATGCAGATGAGCCGAGCGATGGGGATCCACGCGAGAGAGGCCCCGAAGGTGGCCGCTGCCGCGGCGACGGCTTGAGCGATCTGGATCGCCAACAACACCAGATTCACCACGAAGGCAATCTTCAACGCGATCACCAGGGCACCGACGAGCAACAGGACACCACCGGCCACGTTGCCGGCCATCGCCAACTGCTCGGCGACCTCCTTGACCCCGTCTGCCTGATCCAGCTCGGCGGCAAATGCCTGCAGTCCGGGGCCGGTGTTGTTCGCGGTGGCGTACTGGGCGGCGCTGTCGGCGGTCGTGCGCGGACCGTCCACGGCGGCAGCGTAGGCCATCCAGTCGCCGGCGTAGGCGAAGATCTTGTCCTCATTGCCCTCGGGCCACTCGAAGCCCAGCATGTTGAGCAGGTACGACACTTCGCCGGGGAGCATGATCGCCATCTCAGTCGCCCTCCACCATCGTCTGCCCCGCTTCGGTGTTGGCCGTTTCGGTCTCCGCGTACGCCGCGGCAGCGCCCTGCAGCTTGCCGCTTTGGCCCGCGTACTCCTCGGCCACACTCTCGACGGTTTCCTGAACTCGTTCGAGCAGCGCGCCGTACAAGGCCGAAGCGATGCCGCCCAAGGTGTCGTTGGTTCCCAGCACCGAAGGATCGCCGACCTCGCCGAGCAGATCTTGCGTCACCCGTACGAGCTCCTCGGCCGACTCCGACATTGCGCCGGCCGACTTCTGCAGACTCGTCGGATCGAACTGGATATCACTCATCGCGCTTCCTCGCCTCCAGCAGCATCTCCATCATCCGATCGGTGTAGGCGTTGATCGTCTGGATACTCTCGGCCTGCATGTCGCGCAGATCCTCGGAGAGCGCGCCGAAGTCGGTCCGGTTCTGCACAGCGGACACCATGTTGGTCTGGTACGTCTCAAGCGCCCCGTTCACTGCCTTGGCCAACTCGGCGCACAACACCGTGCGATCCAGACGCAACGCAGGGTGCTGCACGTCGAACTCGGTCACCTTGCCGTTGACGATCCTGACCCGGATTCGATCGTCGGCCGCCGACCCCCGCCCCTCGATCGGCGTACTGGTCACCTGGCTCATGTCGAACTGGGCAGGCTTGGCGGCTTGGTCGGCCAACCGGCTGAACAGGTCGTTGATGTCGGCGTTGCTCACATCGTCTCCTGGAGGACTGGGAGTGTCATGGCGATAAGCTAGCGGCTGCAAGAGCATGACGGGTCGCCTCGACAAGTTGCCTGTGGACAACTTCTGGTGACTGTCCGGTCCGCCCCGGACACCGGATGGTTGACTGGGCATCGTGACACCCGACGTTGTCCCGATGGACCCGGCTGACCGTGAAGTCCTCGAACGTGCGGCGGCCCGCGTGTTGGTGATCAGCAGCGACACCGACGAAGTGCTCCTGCTGTCCGACTCCGACCCGGGCCTGCCCGGTCTGAGGTGGTGGGTCACGCCCGGGGGCGGTATCGACCCCGGTGAGACCGAGGCCGAGACTGCCGTACGGGAGTTGCACGAGGAGACCGGGTGCCAGATCACCCAAGCCGATCTGATCGGCCCCATTGCCCGTCGCCGGGTCAGTCACGGCTACTCCGACCAGATTCTCATCCAGACCGAGACCTTCTATGCCGTACGGGTGCCGCGCTTCGAGATCGACATCAGCCTGCACACCCCCGATGAACTCGTCACGCTGACCGGACACCGCTGGTGGGGCCACGAGGAGCTGCGCGATGCCGAGGCGTGGATCTGGCCCTCGGACCTTGTTGATCACTGGGATCGCCTGGATGCAGGGGACAGCACCGAAGTTGATCTTGGTGACCAGGAGGAGTCGACGCTGGCGGTGGGCGAACCGGAAGGTTGAGGGGTCTCGACACGCGTCCTCGTTCCTCGG
>JAKDKP010000352.1 GCA_030453285.1 Propionibacteriales bacterium | reverse complement strand
GATCTGCTGCTGTCGCTGTCCCCGCAAAGAATCCGGCAGGCCGCCGCCGAGATTGATGATCTTGAACTGCGGCTGATGACCTCCGAAGACGAGGGCACCCAGATGCGGTACGCGCAACTGCTCGCCGACTACGCCGACGCCGGCGGCTATGACGCCGAGGTGCTGTTCGACGTCTGCTGCACAGCCGCCCTTGGCGTGTCCTTCGACCACGCCAAGTGGCGAGAGGTCCGCACCCTGTCGGGCGGGGAACAGAAGCGTCTCGCCCTGGAACTGTTGCTCCGTGGTCGCGAACAGGTGTTGATCCTCGACGAGCCCGACAACTACCTCGACGTGCCGGGCAAGCAGTGGCTGGAGCGGCAGCTCGCCGAGACCACCAAGACCGTGTTGTTGATCAGTCACGACCGGGAACTGCTCAACAACGCCGCCACCGCGATCGCGGCCCTCGAGCTCGGCGGCGACGGCAACAGACTGTGGGTGCATCCGGATTCCTTCGCCACCTTCGCCGCCGCCCGCCAAGCACGCTTTGATCAACTCGAGGAGGACCGGCGTCGGTGGGACGAGGAGCACGCCAAGCTGAAGGCGTTGGTGGTGATGTATCGGCAGAAGGCTTCGTACAACGCCGACATGGCCAGTCGGCTGCAGGCCGCGGTCACCCGACTCGACAAGTTCGAACAGATCGGACCCCCCGAGGCCAGAGCGCGCGAACAGCAGGTCACCATGCGACTCGAGGGTGGTCGGACGGCCAAACGGGCCGTGGTCTGCACCGATCTGGAACTGACCGGGTTGATGCAGCCGTTCTCGACCGAGGTCTGGTTCGGCGACCGGGTCGCGGTGCTGGGCAGCAACGGATCGGGCAAGTCACACTTCCTGCGCCTGCTGGCTGCCGGCGGCACCCGACCAGACGTTGATCAACTTCCCACCAGCTCGGTGCGGATCGCGCCCGTCGCGCACAGCGGCCTGGCCCGGCTCGGCTCCCGGGTCCGTCCGGGCTGGTTCGCCCAGACCCATGATCATCCCGAGCTGTACGGACGCACGCTGCTGGAGATCCTGCATCGCGGGGACGAACATCGCGAAGGCATGGGCACCGAGACCGCGGCCCGCCGCCTCGACCGCTACGAGCTCGCTCGCAGCGCGGAGCAGAAGTTCGAGACCCTGTCGGGTGGCCAGCAGGCGCGCTTCCAGATCCTGCTGCTCGAACTGTCCGGAGTCACCCTGCTGCTGCTCGATGAGCCGACCGACAACCTCGACCTGGAGTCGGCCGAGGCGCTGGAGCACGGGCTGGCCCAGTTCGAGGGCACCGTGATGGCGGTCACCCACGACCGCTGGTTCGCCCGACAGTTCGACCGCTTCCTGGTGTTCGGTGCCGATGGGCAGGTCTATGCCTCCGACGAGCCGGTCTGGGACGAGGGGCGCGTACGGCGCGCCCGCTGAACCGCCGGTTCGTCGTTGATCATGGTCGTCGCGTAGGCTGGGTCAGGTCCGAGCGCAAGGTTGTGCTCGACGCGTCGTAGAACGCTTCCTCTCTCCTCGCCCACGCTGTTCATCAGCAGAGGGCGAGTCGATGATTCTTCGTACGGCGAACCGAAGCGTCCACCGACGCCTTCGCCACAAGCCACCCACCGGTGCTGAGCACAGTTGTGCCGCCGCGGGTGCACGTTTGAAAGGTCACCCATTGACTTCGCCAGCCTCCACCCCCGCCACCTTCGCCGAACTTGGCGTGCCGGCACCGATCGTCGACGTCCTGGCCGCCGACGGCAAGACCACCGCCTTCCCGATCCAGGTCGACACCCTGCCCGACACCCTGGCCGGCCGGGACGTCCTGGGCCGAGGCAAGACCGGTTCGGGCAAGACCCTCGCCTTCTCCATTCCCATGGTTGCCCGGCTCGCCGTCGAGAACGCTCAGAAGTCGTCGGGTGGGCCCACTCGTACCAAGGGCCGACCGCGCGCCCTCGTGCTGGCCCCCACCCGTGAACTCGCCACCCAGATCGATGCCGTGCTGGCACCGATCGCGGCCACGTACGGGATGCGCACCACCACGATCTTCGGCGGCGTCAACCAGACCCGCCAGGTGAATGCGCTGCGCGCCGGCGTCGACATCGTCGTCGCCTGCCCGGGCCGCCTCGAGGATCTGATGAAGCAGCGCCACGTGTCGCTGGACTCGATCGAGATCACCGTGCTCGACGAGGCCGACCACATGGCCGACCTCGGCTTCCTGCCCGGGGTCACCCGGATCATGACCAGCACCCCGGATCGCGGTCAGCGGTTACTGTTCTCTGCCACCCTGGACAACGGCGTGGACAAGCTGGTCCGCCGCTTCCTGCACGATCCGGTGCTGCACTCGGTCGACGAGGCGAACTCCCCGGTCGCGGCCATGACGCACCACGTCTTCGAGGTCGCCGACCCCGACGCCAAGAAGCAGCTGGTGCACAAGCTCGCCTCGGGCACGGGCCGCCGCATCCTGTTCATGCGCACCAAGCACCAGGCCAAGCGGCTGGCCAAGCAACTCACCGACGCCGGTGTGCCCTCGGTCGATCTGCACGGAAATCTTTCCCAGCCGCAGCGTGACCGCAACCTTGCCGCGTTCAGCAGCGGCTCGGCCCGGGTCCTGGTGGCCACCGACGTCGCCGCCCGCGGCGTGCACGTCGATGACGTCGAGCTGGTCATCCACGTCGATCCGCCGGCCGAGCACAAGGCATACCTGCACCGTTCGGGTCGTACGGCCCGGGCCGGCAGCGACGGCGACGTGGTCACCATCTCGTTGCCCTCGGAGCGTCGCGATCTGGCCCAGCTGCTCCGCAAGGCGGCCATCAAGGCCCGCCCGGTCCCAGTGCACGCCGGGTCGAGTGAGGTCACCGACCTGGTCGGCGAGATCGCACCGTTCGTCCAGCCTGCCCCGCGTCCGGCCACGCCGGTCGGTGGTGGTCAAGGTGGTCGCAGTCGGGGCGGTGGTCGTGGTCAGGGCGGCGGTCGTGGTTCCGGTGGCGGTCGCGGGCAGGGCGCGCGCGGCGGCCGAGGGGCACAGTCCCGCGGACCGCGCGCTGGCTCCACCGAGAGCTCCGGCCGCTCCGGACAAGGTGGCGCGCGCAAGGGCTCCGGGCAGCGCTCCAATGGGTCGGGTGGCTCCGGCGGTGGGCACTCCGCGGTGGTGTTCAGCACCTCGACCGGACGCGGTTCCCGCGGGCGGACCGGGAGTTCCAGCCGCTGATCGAGGCTCGGGGGACGCCCGATACGCCACATGCGGATCCCGGAAAGTGTCACCCCCTGCCACCTATACTTGGCGCGGTTCACCGCCCACCGTTATGACGGAGTCGCCATGTCGCAGCAGAATCCTTGGGATTTCAGTGACTTCTCAGACGATGCCCGGGCGCAGCAGCGACCCCCGCAGCAGCCCACGACCGGATCGGCGGCCCCCTCGGCGTCGGCTGGTCACGGCCCGTCGACCGACCAGGGGCTGTTCGGCGGCAACGGTCAGTCCCAGGGTGAGTTCTTCGGTGGCGACCGGGCCGGGCAGGACCCCGGCCAGTTCTTCGGTGGTGCGCCTCAGGCACCTGCGCCGGTGACCGGCTTCGGTCCCGCGGCCGAGCCGATGCAGCAACTCGTCACGGCCAAGGCGCCGGTCCAGTGGCTGGCTCTGGCGGCGGGGATGGCTGTGGTGGGGCTGGTGCTGGCCCTCGTGCTCGGCGGGCTTCCGCCGGTGGCCATCGGCGCCTGGGCACTGGCGGGGCCGGTGGCGATCGGGCTGCTGGCCTACTTCATGACCGCCGATCTCAAGGCGCGGGCCGGTGCGGTGTACGCCGCGCAGGCCTGGGTGAAGATCGCCTACTGGGTCGCGGTGGCCCTGT
>JAKDKP010000351.1 GCA_030453285.1 Propionibacteriales bacterium | reverse complement strand
TCGTACAGCACCCGACGTGGCGGGCAGTTTGACCATGTGGCGGTCGGAATTGCGCCCGCCACGTCGCCCCTGTGCCCGCCACGTCGGATGACGGGGCCCGTGCACGCAGAGTAACCATCGTGTTCTCGGTGGCTCGCCAGATCCTCACCACCAGTCGAAGGAATGCCCCATGCCCGTCGCCCTCTGGATCGTCAACGGAATCCTTGCTGCGGCCTTCCTGGCCGCCGGCCTGATGAAGCTGCTCCGTCCAAGGGAAGCGTTGGTGAGGGCAGGCATGTCCTTCGCCGGCGACACACCGCCTGCGGCAGTGAAGGCGATCGGCGCGGTCGAGGTGCTCGGAGCGTTGGGTCTCATCCTCCCCCGCGCGACTGGGATCGCTCCCGTGCTGACCCCGCTGGCCGCGGTCGGACTTGCGGTGACGATGGTGGGCGCCATCATCGTGCACGTACGTCGCCAGGAGTGCATGACCGTTGGCTTCTTGCTGCTGCTCCTCGCGATCGTCTCGGCCATGCTCGGATTCCTGATTCTGTGACTGGGCCTCCTGTTCCCGCCAAGTGATCGAAGCAGAACACCATTGGTCGGGTGACGAGTTGACCACTCATTGCACCCAGGCAACAGGATCCCGCCCCATCCAGCCTGCGAGTTGATCATGGACGGAGGCCGAGTCCGGGACGGCAACGACGTCGGCAAAAGGCGTGTCCTCGCGGGGACTGGCGGGGACACGGACCGTCACCATGGCGAGCGCAGCCGCGCCGAGGTCATCGTCGAGCAGGTCCTGCCGACCGATCGCGGCGGCGAGATCCCAGGCATGGGTGGTGAACTCACCCACGAAGACCCCGAAGGCCGCCGAGAGTGGCATGGTGCCGAAGGGGAGTTCAACGATCGCGGTCAGATCGCAGCCATCCATGGCTGCAGTGACCCGGACGAGCCTCGCCTGCCATTGGGCCACCTGCGACGGTGTTGCCGACTTTGCTCCGCGAGTGAACTCCTTGGCGGTGTCGCCGCCAGCGGCTGCCGTGACGCGATCGGCGATCATGCCGAGGTGGTCCAGGAGTGCCGTGACGTCGAAGTCGGGACAAGGCGTTGGCGCGTGCAGTGACTCCGGCGAGATGGCTTGGACAAGGGTGTCCATCTGGACCAGAGCCTGTCGGAGCAGCGCAACGCTGTCGTGGATGGGTGGTGATGGGGTCATGATCGTCCCTTTCGGATGGGTGGGAGCCGGCTCGGCGAGCCGGACGAGTCGATGTGCACAATCAGCTGACTGGCCTGTCGTGCTTGGGGATCCCGGGAAGCAGAACGAGGGCGACAAGGAGCGCCGCCATGGCGAAGCCGGCACCGGCCGTGAACCCGTCGCCAAAGACGGTGACACGCGCGGTGTCGATCAGGGTGGGGTCTCCAGCCGCGGCGGCGGTGAGTTCGTCCACGCGACGGAAGGCGTACGACGCGGCGACCGCGACACCCAAGGCTCCGCCGACCTCCTGGCTGGTGTTGATCAGTCCGGCCGCCAGTCCGGCACGATCCTCGGGAACTCCGACCTGCGCCGCGATCTGCAGAGGGACGAACGACAGACCCATGCCCAGCCCAGCCAGCAGGAAGGCCGGCAGCACACCGGTCACATAGGTGGCCGTGCCTGGGGTCCTCGCCAGCAGCAGCACGGCGGTGACCAGCAGGGCGAGCCCCACACAGAGCACCAGCTTGGCCGGAAGCCTGGTGACCAGACCCGAGGCCAGCGCGGCACCGACCGCCACCACCACAGCCAGTGGTACGTAGGCCAGTCCAGCCATCAGCGGTGAGTAGTTGAGGACCTGCTGGAGGAACAGGCTGGCGAAGAAGAAGATCGACACCACCGTCCCCAGCAGGAACAGGGTGGCCACGTTGGCGTATCGCAGGGTTCGGGACCGGAACACGTCGAACGGCACCAGCGGTTCGGCCGTACGGAGCTCAACGATGACGAAGGTCGTCAGGAGAACCGCAGCGGCGCCAAGGCTGATGAGCACCACCGGATGACCCCAGCCGCGACTGATGGCTCCTTCCAGGGCGTAGAGCAGGCCCAGCAACCCGGCGGTGAGCAGCACCACACCCACGGTGTCGAACCGACGGCGAGGTCCACGCGTCTCGGGCAGCACACGGGGGGCGAGCAGCACAGCGAGGAGTGCGACCGGGACATTGATGAAGAAGATCCACCGCCAGCCGGGACCGTCGGAGAGGACCCCGCCCAGCGTCACGCCCGCCACCGAAGCGATGCCGGTCAATGCTCCCCATATTCCCAGCGCCTTCGCCCGTTCTCGTCCACCGATGAAGGTCGTGGTGAGCGTCGACAACGCCGACGGCGCGATCAGAGCCGCCCCAACCCCTTGCAAACCTCGAGCGGCGAACAGGACCGACTGGTCCGCGGCGACGCCGGCCGCCAGCGACGCCAGCCCGAAGATCGACAGCCCGACCTGCAGCATCCGTCGACGACCGAACGTGTCCCCCAGGCGGGACCCGAACAGCAGGAATCCGCCAAGGAACGTGCCATACAGCGTCACGACATAGGGCAGATTCGCCTCCGCGATTCCCAGGGCTGCCTCGATGGACGGGAGAGCGACGTTCACGATGCTCACGTCGAGGAACACCATGAACTGCGCGATGGACAGGAACGCCAGGACCAGTCCCGGCTTCGTCACGCCCGGCGTGATCCCCGGCGAGGTTGACGTGGCTCGGGCAGAGGCCGAGTGGGTTTTCGGGTGCGATGGCGAGTCACCGTCGGTTCGGTCGGTGTCAAAGAACATGATCGATTCCTCCAGGAAGACTGCGAAGCGAACGCGACCGACGTTAGTTCCCTGCGTACACTAGGTACCTAGAGGAAACTGACCCGAATGTGAGCCAGATCATGACAGCGAAGACCGAACCCGGCCCTCCGGCCCGAGCCGAGGGCATCACGGGCTGCCCCATCACCCCAGTGGTGGACATTGTGTTCAGTCGCTGGACCACTCCCATCCTGTGGCAGTTGAACAGCCACGGTCGTCAGCGGTTCAACGAGTTGCGCGACCTGGTGAAAGGCATCACAGCCAAGGTCCTGACCCAGCGGCTGCGCCAGCTCGAACGCGACGGCCTGGTCATGCGCACGACCCATCCCGAGATCCCACCCAGGGTGGAATACGAGATCACCGATCTCGGGCGCAGCCTGGCGCCGGTCTTCGCTTCACTTGTCGAGTGGTCGCACGCGAACCTTACAGACGTGCATGGGGCCCGTACGGAATACGACACCTCGGACCGACCCAGGCCATAAGGCCCAAGATGGCTCTGCCGTCGGGGCCCGCGTCACGTCGCCTGTCAGGCCACCACTGGGTCAACGACCGACAATCCGAGATGCTGGGAGACGGCCTTCATCGTCGAATCGTGCGTTGCCAGTGTCACCGGAACACCGACCAGCAGAGCGGTAGCCAAGCGCAGCGCATCCAAGGGCTTCACATGCCGCTCGATGGACTCGGCGACACTGTGCACCTCCCGAGTGACCTCGAAGAGGCCGACGCGATCCAGCAGCGGCGCCCCTTCCTGCAGCGGTCTGCCGTCCCGGCGTAGAACCCGGACCACCTCGGTACGCAGGAGGCGCGAGGACACGTATGTCACCTCCAATGGCTGCATCCACGTCTGCAGCCGCTCACGCTCAGGAACGTCCAGTAGGCAAACAGCAACTGCACGACGATCGGCGTCATCCGGATGAAGTCGCCGATGAAGTTGACGACGACGGCCACCGGCCTGGGGACCGACATGCGCAGGACCGCGATGAGCAGGCCGAGCACGGCTGCAATGGCGGTACTGACAACGGTCACCAGCAGCGTGACCTGCAGGAAGGCCAACAGGAGCTCCGGGA
>JAKDKP010000350.1 GCA_030453285.1 Propionibacteriales bacterium | reverse complement strand
GGTCCAGGATCGTGGGGCACAGATCCATGAACTCCGCGTTCGACTGGTCCTCGACGGGCCGGTGCACGACGCTGATGCTCTCCGGCGGATCGACCCCTGCCCAGCCGGGCTCCCGGCGACCCAGCTCATCATCGTTGCGGAGATCGACCAGCGTCGTGACTCCGTCGGCCGCCATCTGTTGCCAGCCCCGGGCAGTGATCCGCTCCGGCAACCCCATTCGATACACCGCACCGGACAGATGGCGCAGATTGGTGGCACCTTCCCACTCGGGTGTCTGCTCATCGGCCGTCATGGTTAGCATCCTGCCACGAGGTCGAGGCGCCGCGCCCGGGGGGCCGCGGCCCGGTGCAGAGACCTCCGCGCGTGGGTGCGGGGCCGTTTGCAGACGCGACGCTCATGGTGAGCGAGGGGTTCACGTCGCCTCCGGTGCGATCAACGCGGACCAGGCGTTGATGTCGTGAGTGTTCGTGCGCCGCTCGTACTAGGCGAGGAAGCTGGCTGCGTCTGAATTCACTGGCACGTATCGATGCTATCGAAGGCGCCGAGCAGGTGTTGTGAGTCACCGATGGGCACATCGAAACGGCAGGTGCCTGGGTTTGTCGATCAGATCGTGGATTCATCGGGTGGCTGTCGGTCCCGGTCGAGGTGCCCCTGCGGAGCCTGACATCGGGGACGATTCTGGAATGGTTGGAACACGCTGCACGGCAGGGTTGCCGTCCTCGACGTTGCGCAAGCAGTTGGCGATGCTGCGCTCGTTCTTGCGGTTCTGCCACCGTGCCGGCCGGTCAGTGCGGACTTCTCCGCGCTGGGGCCGCGCACCGGCACCCGGCGGACTGGCGTCGGTTGCGTAGACTTCCATGGGTGGACTCCTTCCCCGTCGTTGCGCTCGTCGTGGTCACCATCGCCTGCGGGCTGGCTGCGGTGGTCGGAGTCGTCCGGATCGTGATGCGTACAGCGGAGGTGGACTAGGTGTTCGAGATCCCCGAGGGGCTCAATTCCAAGCTGTTGGGACTGGCCTGGATGATCGGTCGCTGGGAGGGGACCGGCAAGTCGGTCTGGCCCGGCACCGACGAGGTCGAGTTCGGACAGCAGATCGACATCTCCGAGAACGGCGGCGACTACCTGCACTTCCTGTCGCAGACCTTCCTGCTCAACGACGAGGGCGTGGCCACCGAACCCCTGTCGATGGAGACCGGATTCTGGCGGCCAGAAGCCGACGGCAGTGTCGAGGTCGTGATGTGCCATCCCGACGGCATCGCCGAGATCTACTACGGCAAGATCGAAGGCGCCAAGATCGAGCTCGCCACCGACGCCGTTGCTCGTACGGCCACGGCCAAGGAATACACCGCCGGGCAGCGGTTGTACGGCAACGTCGAGTCCGACCTGCTGTGGACCTTCGACAAGGCCGAAGGTGATCAACCACTGCAGCCCCACATGTGGGCCCGGTTGAAGCGGGCCTGATGGTCCTCAACGAGTCCGGTCCCGACGCCGGCGTCGCCTGGCACCATGGTGATCCGATGGGTGAACAACGAGCCCTCGAGGCAGGGCGCGGAGCCGTCGACCTGCATCACCGGGACGTGATCACCGTCAGTGGTCCCGACCGCCTCACCTGGCTGCACTCGTTGACCTCGCAACACCTTGATCAACTCGCTCCCGGTGTCGGCACCACCGCCCTGATCCTGTCCCCGAACGGCCACATCGAGCAGGTGATGTACGGCGTTGATGACGGGGAGACGTTCTGGGCGCACACCGAACCCGGCGCGGCCCCGGCCCTGGTGGAATTCCTGGATCGGATGCGGTTCATGTCCCAGGTCGAGGTCACCGATCGCAGCAACTCGTACGGCATCGTCTGGCGACCGGGTGCTCCATCGGCCACCGATGTTGATCACCAGTTACTCACGCGTCGGGCCGAGGACTCCCTCGGCGGCTACGACGTGTTCACCCCGCTCGGTGACGTGGCTTCGACACTGGGTGATCAGCCGGCCGGGACGTGGGCGTACGAGGCCCTCAGGATTGCCGCCGGAGTGCCTCGCATCGGCGTCGACACCGACCATCGCACCATCCCCAACGAGGCAGGACTGCTCGGCGTCGGGGTGCATCTCGACAAGGGGTGCTATCGCGGTCAGGAGACGATCGCTCGCGTCCACAACATCGGCCGACCGCCCCGGCGACTGGTCCGCCTGCACCTCGATGGCAGCGTTGATCAACTTCCCGGTGTGGGCGATCCGCTGCTGCTCGGCGACAAGCAGGTCGGTTTCGTCGGCAGCTCGGCACGTCACCATGAGCTCGGTCCGATCGCCTTCGGGTTGGTCAAACGCAACACCCCGACCGACAAGACCCTGGTCACTGGCGAGATCGCGTGTGCACAAGAGGTGCTGGTCGACCCCGAGGTTGGTCTGCACGTCAAGGCGCGACTGACCTGACGTCGCGCCCCCATGCAGCGAGAACCCCATCCCTCAGACACCGCCTGGCGGCTCCAGCCGTTGCTCGCCCGGTGATGTGGGTTCTGGTGCCGACCGGTGCACTCGACGCGGCCCGTCGTTGGTGGCCGCGCTGTGCGGACCACATGGACGCGGAGGATCGACCCGGCCACGGATGCCGAACCCGGCGTTGACGTGGAATCCAGGATCACCGATCTGACCGCCAGCGGCGATACCGCCATGGACGAGGGTCGGGTGTCGCGCGCCCTTGAGCTGTATCGGCATGGACTAGGTGCCTGATCGACGCGGCGGCCAACGGGCTGGTCGCGGCGTGGATGACCAGCGGGCCGGTGCTGTTCGAGGACGAGGATCCCCAGGACGAGCAGGTCCTGCGTGACCGCCGACTGGTCTGATCTGCTCAGTCGAGGATCCGTACGATCTCAGTCTGCCCGGCCTTCCGTGCGAGATCGAGGGCGGTGCGTCCCTGCTTGTCGGTGATGGAGGTGTCTACTCCGGCGTCGACAAGGGTCTGCACGATCTCCTGATACGGCTTCGATCCATCCCCGAGTACGACCGCCTCCAGCAGGGCGGTCCAGCCGAGGTCATTGACGTGATCAAGATCAACATCGGTTCGGACGACCCGTTTGATGTAGGCGACATGCCCGCGCTCGGCCGCCGGAATCGGGGACAGCCCACCGAAGCGGTTCGTGATCGTCAGATCCGGTCGGGCGGGGAGCAGCACCTCCAGCATGGCGACACTTCCGGTCACTCCGGTCACCAACCACGGGGTGTCGTGGCGGTCGTCGAGGGCGTCCGGGTCGGCCCCCAGATGCACCAGCAGTCGAGCCACGTCGACCTTGTCCGCGGCGGCAGCGACCAGCAGGGGAGTCTGGCGGCGATCATTGCGTGCCTCGAGGTCGGCGCCCTGACGCAGAGCCAGCGCGGCCTCGTCGGCATCTCCTCGTGCGGCTGCCCGCAACAATCGACGATCCACGTCGGCAGACCCCTGGCCGCGCTCGCGCACGATGCAGCTGGCGGCACGTTTGATCAACGCCTGTTGGGCTGTCAGCCCACCGTCCCGGGCCAACTGCTCGGGTGTACGCCCACCGCGCTGGGCCGCGATGGCCACGTCGGCCCCTCCGGCCACCAGCACCCGTACGGTGTCGATGTAGGCCTGTCGACCTTCCTCCTTGGCGAACTCGAGCGCCTCGTGCAGGGCCACCCACCCCAGCCGGTTCACATGATCAGGATCGACGCCGGATGCCATCAGCCTCCCGACCACCGCAGCGTGCCCGCGTTCAGCAGCCCGGATCACCCCGGTACCCCGATAGGAGTCCAGGGCCTTGATGTCGGCACCGGCAGCAATGGTGAGCTCCATCAACTCCAGGTATCCCTCGCTGGTGGTGATCAGGAAGTCGCTCTGTTCGGTGGCGTCCTTGGCGT
>JAKDKP010000349.1 GCA_030453285.1 Propionibacteriales bacterium | reverse complement strand
GCGACTTCGCGCTGGACCGCGGGATGATCCCGCTGGGCTCGTGCACCATGAAGCTGAATGCGACCGCCGAGATGGAACCCATCTCCTACCCGGGTTTTGCCGACCTGCACCCCTTCGTACCGATCGAGGATGCGCAGGGCTACCAGAAGTTGATCATCGAACTGGAGGAGTGGCTGGCCGAGATCACCGGGTACGCCAAGGTGTCCATCCAGCCCAACGCCGGTTCGCAGGGTGAGCTCGCCGGCCTGCTCGCCATCGGCGCCTACCACCGCTCCCGCGGTGACGAGGCCCGTACCGTGTGTCTGATCCCCTCCTCGGCGCACGGCACCAACGCCGCCTCGGCGGCGATGGCCGGGATGAAGGTCGTGGTGGTCAAGGCGCTCGACGACGGTTCGGTGGATCTGTCCGATCTGGCGACCAAGATCGACAAGCACCACGACGAGCTCGCCGCGATCATGGTCACCTATCCGTCGACGCACGGCGTTTTCGAGGAGAGCATCTCGAAGCTGTGCGCCATGGTGCATGAGGCAGGCGGACAGGTCTACGTCGACGGAGCCAACCTGAACGCGCTGCTCGGACTGGCCCGACCCGGTGCGTTCGGGGCCGACGTCAGCCACCTCAACCTGCACAAGACCTTCTGCATCCCGCACGGCGGTGGCGGCCCCGGGGTCGGTCCGGTCGGCGTCGGCGAGCACCTGGTGCCGTTCCTGCCGAACCACCCCATGCTCGACGAGGCCGGTCCCGCCACCGGTGTCGGGCCGATCTCGGCGGCACCGTACGGTTCGGCGGGCATCCTGCCGATCTCGTACGCCTACATCGCCATGATGGGCGCCGACGGCCTGACTGCGGCGACCGAGCATGCCCTGCTCGCGGCCAACTACGTCGCCACTCGGCTGGCTGATCACTATCCGGTGTTGTACGCCGGCCGCAACGGGCGGGTCGCGCACGAGTGCATCCTCGATCTGCGGCCACTGACCAAGGCGACCAAGATCACCGTCGACGATGTCGCCAAGCGCCTGATTGATCATGGATTCCATGCACCGACGATGAGCTTCCCGGTGGCCGGCACCCTGATGGTCGAACCGACCGAGTCCGAGACGCTGACCGAGTTGGATCGCTTCTGTGATGCGATGATCGCGATCCGGGCCGAGATCGCCGCGGTCGAGGCGGGGGAGTGGCCGGCCGACGACAATCCGCTGCGCAACGCGCCGCACACGCTGGCTCAGGTGACCGCCGACGAGTGGGACCATCCGTACAGCCGGAGCAGGGGCGGCTTCCCCGGTGGCCGGCACACCGGTCCGATCGCGGCCACCGGTCAGGACAAGTACTGGCCGGCTGTGGCCAGGATCGATGGGGTGTACGGGGACCGCAACCTGGTCTGCTCCTGCCCTCCGCCGGAGGCCTACGAGGACTGAGCCCCTCGTGATGGGCCCCCTCGTGATGGACAGTGTCTGGCCGCGCGGCCGCGGCCAGTCACTCGCCGATCATGGTCCTCAGCGGTCCACCAACTCTGGACCATGCCGCGCCCTGGCGCGGTACTTCTCGTTCCACTCGCTCTCGACGTTGTCCTGTCCGTGCCCCTTGCCGTAGGCGTCCTTGTTCTGGACGTCGCCCAGGTCGCCGGCGTCCGGGCTCAGCTGGACGGGGGCACCCACGGCATCAGGCATGCCCTTGGTGTGTTCGCTGCGTTCCTGTGCGGCGGTCAGCGGATCGTCACCGGTGTAGTAGCGCCGGACCTGCCCGTTGTTGGCATCGGCTCGCAGTTCGTCGGGATCGCGCCCCTGGGAGGCGGCAATGTAGTCGACGCTCGCCGGGCTGACACCCGCAGCGTTGTACGTGACAGCGCCGTTCCCGCTGGCCATCGAGGCCTCCGAAGCGAGTCGCCCACCCAGGGAATGGCCGGTGTAGACCACATCGTCGCCGCCGGGGCTCTGGGAGACCTTCTTGCTGATCATGAGGGTTTGCTCGGTCTGCGGCGACACGGTGAAGCCGCCCTCGGCGTTCTCGGCCCAGTCCTTCTGGCCCTCCTCGCCGCCTTCGGTCCCTTTGAACGCGACCACGCTGCTGCCATCCGGTGCCACGAACACCTCGCTGGCGAATCCGTTGGCACTCGTCAGGTCCTTGCGGGTCAGACCCAACCTGCGCAGGTCCTCATCACTGGCGCGACGGTAGCCGGGTGGAAGCTCGGCATCGGACTTGCCGATGGCCTGATTGAGCTTGATCAGATCGTGGTCCTTGGCCTGGGGACCCTTCCCCTTGATCGTGTCGCCCGCGGTGCCCTGGGCAGCGTCACCGGATGCGTTGCCAGGATCGCGCCCCGTGGTGAGCAGACTGGTGGCGCGCTCCATGCGGTTGCCGTCACCGGTGATCTCGCCGATCTGTTGCACGATCGGTCGCAACGAGGTGTCCACCTCGCGGTTGACCCGCTTCATCACCGTCGACACCATCTTCCCGGCCCACGCGATGAACTTGTTGACCGCTGCGATGATGCGTCGCCGCACTTCATCCATACCGCCGTCGACCGCGCCCTTGACACCGCCGGCGAGGGCACCGAGGGGATTGCCACTCTTGAGCCCGTTCCAGGCTCCCTTCAGCCCACCCTCAACAGCCTTACCGGAGACGGCGGCTGCGGCGAGGATCCACTGACCGGCCGCCAGGCGCAGTCCGGCCTCGATGAGAAACTGAAATCCTTGACGACACAACGTCCGGGCCAGCTCGGTCACCAGCTTGATCACCTTGCCCTTCATCACCGCCATTTGGCTGGCGACGGTGATGTGTCGGACGGCGATCGACTTCATCGTGGTGGCGGTGGCGCGGACACACAGTTCGGACGCAGAACTTGTGCTCCGGAAGGCAGCAGCGGAGTTGCCGCTCCACTCGACCACGGCACCGGTGACGGCTCGCAGGTCGTTGGCCCGATCGTCCACCCGGCCGGCAGCACGGATGAGGGCGTCCCGGTGGCTGCGGATGGCGCCTGGATCACCGTCGAGGGAATCGAGAAGCTCCTGGAACATCCCGAGTTTGTCCGAGATCCACGTCACCATCTGGTCGACCAACTTCTCGTCGACCAGCGAGGCTGCGGTGAGTGACTTTCCCAGGATCTCGATCCCGGCGTCCTGCTGTGCGTCGGACATGCCCGGTCCGGACTCCAGCAATGCGGTGGCCTGGGTGATGCTCTGCGTCGTGACGGTCATGGTGCTGCTCACGACGCACCGCCGGAGAAGCTGTTGGCCAGGCCGACATTCTCGGTCTCGCACGCCTCGTACGAGGTGGCGCTCGCGATCAGGCGTCGGGCGATCGAGCCGACGAGGCTGCCGCCCTCGGCCTTGAGCAGGGCGTTCACCTGGGTGGTCGTGAATGGCTCGCAGTCCACAGCCGCGGAACCGACCAGCCTGCCGTACATCTGGGGGTCGGGGACCGGGACCGACACCGACCCGAGTTGGCTGGCCACCGGACCGACGCGACCGCCGGCAGAGCTGAGTTCGGCAGCTTGGACGGTGAAGGTGCTCATCGGGTGACTCCTGTCAGGCTGTTGATCATGGCGGTGATGTGGTCCTTGGCGGCCTGGTGTGCGGCGACGAGGTCCCCGGCGATGGCCGTCATGTCACGGTCGAGCGACGCGTGGGTGATGTTGACCGACTGGAGGATCCCGTTGCCGTCGACCTCGACGGTGACGCCGTTCATCTCGCCGACGCCGACGGCGGAGTCCAGGGACTCAGCGGCCCTGAGCATCGCTGCGGTGTCCCGAGCGATCGCTTCCTGGGCTTCGGCCTGCAGCGACGAGGGCCAGTCGGTAGTGGCCGGGGTCTGCTCTACGGCGCCCGGGTGGAGACCGGACTGCTGGGGGCCGGACTGCTGGGGGCCGGACTGCG
>JAKDKP010000348.1 GCA_030453285.1 Propionibacteriales bacterium | reverse complement strand
GGCCGCCCGGCCGCCCCGCGCCACCCACCGACGCCACACCCGCGACTGAGTAGCGGGTGGGGGTATCCGGCCGTACCCCCGCAGACGATGATCACGCCTGACCGCCATGATCAACACGCATGATCAAACGCGACATGATCAGGGAAGAACGTGCTGATCACCGTCTGGTGAGAAGCTCGGCCAGGGTGACTGCCGGACGGTCCTCCAGCTCGTGCAACTGCAGCCGGCAGGAGAACCCGTCGGCCAGCACCACAGCATCCGGCTCCCGGCGTACGGCGGGCAACAGGTCATGTTCGGCAATTTTCACCGACACCTCGTAGTGGCCCTGTTCGACACCGAAGTTGCCTGCCAGACCGCAGCAACCACCGACGGTGGTCACCTGCGCTCCGGTACGGGCCAGCAGGGCCGCATCGGTCTTCCAGCCGATGATGGAGGCATGGTGGCAGTGCGGCTGCGCCACGATGGTCGTCCCCGCCAGATCTGGCGGCTCCCAGCCGGGCGTCCGTGTGAGCAGCTCGGCCAAGGTGTGCACCCCGGCCGCCACATCGGCCACGCGCGGATCGTCCAGCAACTCACCGGCGTCGCTGCGCCACACAGCCAGACAGGACGGCTCCACTCCCACGATCGGAACGCCGGCAGCCACGTACGGGTGCAGGATGTCCAGGGCTGCGCCGAGTTGCCGCCTGGCTCCGTCGAGTTGGCCGGTGGAGATCCAGGTCAGTCCGCAACAGGCATTCCGGTTCAGGATGCGCGGTGCGTAGCCGGCCCTGCGCAGCACGTCGACCATGGCCGTCGCCCCTCCGCCGGCGAACGAGCTGGAGAACGAGTCGACCCAGATGATCACGTCTCCGTGCGCGGCAGGCTCGGCGCCGGTCATGCGATCGACCTGTCCTGCCGGCTCCAGATGATCGAACGGATCCGACGACTCGGAGCCCGCCGTCAGCGACGACACCGGTGGTGCCGAGACGGAGCTCGCAGTGAGCTGGCGAGTGACCGAGGTGGTGGCAAAGCTGGGTAGGGAGCGCCGCTGATCGACACCGGCACTCCACTTGATCATCGAGCGCAACCCGGGCATCCGCATGCCGACGTTGGCCAGCGCCGCCAGACCGGGCACTCGACCGACGAGTCGACCCCACCTGGGCAACCAGCCCAGGGTGTAGTGGCTGCGCGGACGCAACCGGCCGCGGTAACTCTCGTCGAGCACCTTGGCCTTGTACGCGGCCATGTCGATCCCGGTGGGACAGTCCCGGGCACATCCCTTGCAGGACAGGCACAGGTCAAGAGCCTCGTGCACCTCCGGGGAGCGCCAACCCCCCTTGATCAGCTTGCCGTTGATCATCTCCTGCAGAATCCGGGCCCGCCCACGGGTGGAGTCCTTCTCATCCCCGGTGGCCTGGTAGCTGGGGCACATCACCGCGGTGGTTCCGGTGTTGTCGGCCACGCACTTGCCGACGCCCGAGCACTGATGGACCTGTTCGGAGAACTCCCCGAACTGGCGATGCAGCCCAAGGTCAATCAGTTGCGGAACCCGCAGGTTGGCCACGGTCGGGTCGGGGTCGACCAGGACACCGGGGTTGAGCAGATTGTCGGGATCGAACAGCTGCTTGACCCGACCGAACAGGGCCAACTCTTCGGACGAATACATGATCGACAGCAGCTCCGAACGGGCACGCCCGTCGCCGTGTTCACCCGACATCGATCCCCCGTACGAGGCGGCCAGCCGGGCGGCGTTTCCGACGAACTCGCGATAGGTGCGGTCGCCACCGGGACGATCCAACGGAAAGTCGATCCGGACGTGCACGCAACCATCGCCGAAGTGCCCGTAGGGAAGACCATCCAGCCCGTACGAGGACAGCAGCGATTCGAACTCGCGGAGGTAGGCGCCCAGGGAGGCCGGCGGGACGGCTGCGTCCTCCCAGCCTCCGTACGCGGGGCGCTCCAGGCTGACTCCGGCCAGACCGGCGCCGTCGGCGCGAATCTGCCACAGGGCGGCGCGGGCAACCGGATCGTCGATCACCAGCACCTCGGTGGCCGACTCGCTGGCCTCGGCCGCCAGGGCACGGGACCGATCCGCCAGGCGGGCGGCGTCGGAGTCGACGAGTTCGACGAACATCCAACCGTCGCCGCGCGGCAATCGCGGCACAGCGGCCTCGCCCTTGGCACGGCGAACCACGTCGACGATCCGGCGGTCGAGTCCCTCGGCGGCGGTGGGGGAGTGCTTGGCCAACATCACCGCGGCATCGGCTGCTTCTGCCATCGACGGGTAGCCGATCGCCACCATGGCCCGATGTGGCGGGTCGGCCACCAATCGCACCTCGGCGGTCAACAAGGTGGCCAACGTGCCCTCGGTGCCGGCCATGAACCGATGCAGGGAGCGGTCATTCTCCGGCAGCAGTTGCTCCATGGAGTATCCCGACACCTGACGTCCGAACTGCCCGAACCCGGTCCTGATCATCGACAGTTCGTTGTCGGTGAGCGCGTCGAGTTGATCATGGAACGCGGTGCGCTCGGTGGTGATCAGGGAGGTGTCCGATGCGCCAGTCACGATCCTTTCGCCGCCGCCGGTGATCATGTCGAGTCCGGCAATGTTGTCGGACGTGCGCCCGTACCCCATCGCGCGCGGGCCGCAGGCGTTGTTGCCGATCATCCCGCCGATCGTGCACCGGCTGTACGTGGAGGGGTCGGGGCCGAAGGTGAGCCCGTAGGCGGCTGCGGCGTTGCTGAGTTGCAACTGGAGGACTCCGGGTTCGACGACGGCTGTTCGTGCCTCGGGGTCGATGGCGTGGATGCGATTCAGTCGTCGGGTGTCGACGATCAGGCCGGGCCCGACGGCATTGCCGGCGCACGATGTGCCTGCCCCCCGGCTGGTGACCGGGACCCGGACCGTACGAGCCACGTCGAGAACGGTGGACAACTCGTCGGTGCTGCGGGGACGTGCGACGGCGCGGGGCACGATGCGATAGAGCGAAGCGTCGGAGGAGTACAGGCCCCGAACCAGGGTGCTGGTGTCGAGGATCTCATCAAGGCGAGCATCGGCAAAGGCGGTGATCAGTTCCTCGGCGCCAGATTCCATGGGGGGAGTGTAGACCAGTCGATCAAGGTCGGGATGGGCATCTCGGAGCGCAGTCAGTCGTCGTTCTCGACGGCCAGGACGGCGGCAAAGGCCCGCCCGAGAACAGCGAAGTCCTGCTCACCGACAGCCTCGACGAAGTTGCGGCGGACGCACGCCACGTGGCTGGGGGCAGCGGACTTCAGCAGGTCGAATCCGGTCGGGGTGAGTTGGGCCCACACTCCGCGACGATCCGACGGGCACATGGTGCGCACGACGAGATTGGACTTCTCCATCCGGGCGATCGTGTGGGTGAGCCGGGAACGCGACTGGTGCACGCGATCGGCCAGCTCACTCATCCGCACTCGGCGGCCGGGGGACTCCTCGAGGGTGACCAGGATCTCGTACTCGCCGAGATCGATGCCGAACTTCCGCAGGTCGGCATCCAACCGCTCGCTGAGTCGGGCGGCGCCCAGGAGGTAGTTGCGCCACGCGGTTTGCTGCTCCGCTGTCAGCCACCTCGCCTGAACCCGGTCGTCCGCAGCGATCGCGCCGCCGGTCGTGGATGCCTCTGCCGTACTCATGGACAAAGTTTAACCAACAAGAGTTGACAGTTCAACCGTATCGGGCCAAACTGGAGCCAGTTGAAAGTTCAACCAAGACTTCAGGAGGATTCACCCATGAGCGACCACACCATCGAAACCACCGAGCTCGTCGCCGGCACCTGGGCCATCGACCCCGCGCACTCGGAGGTGGCCTTCACCGTCCGCCACCTGATGAGCAAGGTGCGCGGCGCCTTCGGCGACTTCTCCGGTGAGAGCCCCACCGCCGACGGGGACCCGGC
>JAKDKP010000347.1 GCA_030453285.1 Propionibacteriales bacterium | reverse complement strand
CATCGCGGCAGAGGCTCCAGGGAGGCGCCGAGTCCATCGAGGGAACACATGCTCCTTGGTCAGCGCGCCCGCTGCCCCGCAGAACACGCAAACACGACCAGTGCCCATCGTCGCCATCCCGTCCGCTTTTCGACTTCTATGCTGGAATACACAGCATCAGCCTGTCAGTCGACCCAACGCATTCGCCGACCCCTGTACCGAATTTCTGTGTCAGCACCCAAGACTGAGCGTGAACTTATGCCACGATCCCTCGATGGGCTTCCCACACACGTGCCCTCGCCTCTTGCATGGGGTCCAGAACTGTGGCAGGGCCATTTTCTCGCATATTCAATTGCACTCAGAGCAGGTCGTGGATCATCACGGTCTGCTCGCGGGAGGGGCCGACCCCGATCCCGGAGATGCGGGTCCCACTCAACTCCTCGAGACGCTTCACGTACGCCTGGGTGGTGGCCGGCAGGTCGGAGAACTCACGGCACCCCGAGATGTCCTCGGTCCACCCGTCCAGCTCCTCATAGATGGGCTTGGCGTGGTGGAAGGCGGTCTGCGAGTACGGCATCTTGTCGTACCGCTCGCCATTGACCTCATAACCGACGCAGACCGGGATCTTCTCCCATCCGGTGAGAATGTCCAGCTTGGTCAGGAACAGATCGGTGAAGCCACTCGTCCGGGCGGCCGCCTCGACCACCAACGCATCGAACCAGCCACATCGGCGTGGACGCCCGGTGGAGACGCCGATCTCACCGCCGTCGGTGCGCAGCTTGTCACCGCGTTCATCGGTCAACTCGGTGGGGAAGGGTCCCTCACCGACTCGCGTCGTGTACGCCTTGGCGATGCCGATGATGCGATCGACGCGGGTCGGTCCGACGCCACTGCCGACGCAGGCTCCAGCAGCCACCGGATTGGACGAGGTGACGTAGGGATAGGTGCCGTGGTCGACGTCGAGATGGTGGGCCTGCGCCCCTTCGAACAACACGACCTTGTCGTGGTCCAGCGCCTCGTTGAGGACCACAGAGGTGTCCACCACGAAGGGCCGAATCCGTTCGGCGTACGAGAGCAGGTGATCAGCAATCTCGCCGGCGTCCAGGGCGCGACGGTTGTAGACCTTCACCAGCAGGTGATTCTTCTGCTCCAGAGCAGCCTCGACCTTGCGCCGGAGAATCGACTCGTCGAACAGGTCCTGGATGCGAACACCGATTCGGTTCACCTTGTCGCTGTACGCCGGTCCGACTCCTCGGCCCGTGGTGCCGATCTTCGCCTTGCCCAGGAAGCGTTCGGTGACCTTGTCGATGATCTTGTGATACTCGGCAATGATGTGCGCGTTGGCCGAGATCATCAATCCGGACGTGTCCACTCCGCGCGCAGCCAGGCCATCGATCTCGTCGAACAGGGCGTCGAGATCGATCACCACCCCATTGCCCAGCACCGGCCGGCAGCCTTCGTTCAACGTGCCCGACGGCAACAGATGCAGTGCATAACGTTCGCCGTTGACGACGATGGTGTGGCCGGCATTGTTGCCGCCGGAGTAGCGCACGCAGTAGTCGACGCGATTTCCGAGGAGATCGGTGACCTTTCCCTTGCCCTCGTCGCCCCACTGGGCCCCGTTGATGATGATCACTGGCACGAATGCTCGCCCTTCCCACATGTGTGGTTCCCCACGTCACAGTGGGGTCATGGCTGAAGTCGCCCCGCAGACGCGTGGACGACTCTTACGTCCGTACTCTACCGGAGATCGTCCGACGACCCCTCGGCGCGCCCCTGTGGCTCCGGGCTCGCCTCCCGCCAGGCCAGCAGTTCCGCATGTGCGGTGGCCGAGCAGTCCCGCAGGAACTGGCTGCAGCGTTCCTGCTCATCGGACTCGCCGATCGCCCGGGCGGCCCGCGCCAGGGCAGACAGGGCCCGCAGGAAGCCGCGGTTGGGTTCGTGCTCCCACGGCACCGGCCCCGAACCCCGCCAGCCCGCCCGGCGCAGGGCGTCGAGGCCGCGGTGGTATCCGGTCCGGGCGAAGGCGTACGCAGTCACCGCATTCCTGTCCGAGAGGGTCGCCTCGGCCAGTCGCGCCCACACGTACGACGACGTCGGATGCAGCGCGGCCGCCGCTTCGTACGACAGATCTTCGGTCGACGCGACCGCCTCGTCCACCGGCAGGAGAGTCGGAGCGGGGCCGTCGGCCAACAGGTTCTGATGCGTCATGGTGAAATCGTACGCAGGTGCGCAGACATCTCTGGGACGGGCTAGTCTGCCGCAGACCGATGCGCGTGACAGGGCCGATCCGTTCGAGCCGACCGCTGTGTTTCCAGGGGGCTGTGTGGTGACCGAGACCGACCTTGAGCAGTTGCACGATGCTCTCGTGGTCGCCGAAGGAAGGACGATCGGGCAGGTCGGCCAGGTGTTCCTCGACCAGGTCACCCATGCCCCGGTGTTCGTCACCGTCACGGTGCGGCTGTTCACCTCGCGATCGAGCTTCGTGCCGCTGCAGGGCGCCCACCTCGCCGACGGCCGGGTCACGGTCCCGTTCAGCCGTTCCATGATCAAGAGCGCTCCCCTGCTGGACCCCCAGGACCGATTGGACCCCGAGCAGACCGCCGACATCTACCGCCACTACGGGCTCTGTGCCAACGACGGATGAATGACCTCGTCCGGTGGCGATCCGGATCTAGGCGAATGCACTCGGTGCGCATCTCGCGGGCAAGGTGGCAGAAAGATCACCGCTCGAATGACCGCGGATCGGACCGATGGTGAACGGTTCTGCACAACCACCAGAACATTCCCACCCACCGGGGTTTTTGCCCCACCACTCTGTGCGTCCGTGCAACGGGAGGCTAGGCTCGGTCTCGGACCGGCACCGATGAAGTTTCCGGATTGGTCGACTCACATCCCTTGGGTCGCCAGCTTGGTGGAAGCCTCCACGTCGGTTCCGTCCGCACGTCCACGCATTCGATCAGCAGGAGGAACAATGACACTGTCCAAGGACCAGCTCGATGCCCTGTACGACGCCACGGTGATCGACAGCGACGGAGACAAGGTCGGCTCGATCGCCCAGCTCTACCTTGATGACGAGACCGATCAGCCCACCTTCGCCACCGTGCGCACGGGGCTGTTCGGTACGAAGGAGACCTTCGTCCCGCTGGAGGAGGCCGCCTTCGCCGGTGACGAACTGCGTGTGCCCTTCGACAAGGCCAAGATCAAGGATGCGCCCCGGATTGATCCCGAGGGACATCTCGACGAAGCCGAGCAGGCCGAGCTCTACCGCTACTACGGATTGGATGCTCCCGGTACCGCCGGCAACGACGGGCGAGGAACCGACGACACCAGGGCGACCGATGGCACCGGGCGTGACGGTGACCAGCGCGTGGACAACAGGCGCGAGGGTGATGGGGTCCGCGAAGGTGACGGGGTCGATCGTCGTGACTCCGGGCGTACGGACACCGGCAATGCACGGACCGACAAGGCTGACACCGGTACGGGTGCCGCCACCGGCGCAGCTGCCGGAGGTGCGGCTGCCGGCGGGCTGGCTGGAGCGGGTCTCGCCAGCGGCTCCGGCGATGCCGACGAGCGGACCGACGGCCCGGCCGGACGGACCAGTGACTCCGAGGTGCGGACCGTTGACGGAACCGCACCGGGCACCGAGGACCCCAGCACGTCCGGACCGTCGCGCGATCGCGACGACTCTCGCGTAGGAGACCGTGACGACTCGTCGCGGACCGGCACCGATCTGCCCGACAGCGCCGGCTCTGATGCCGACCCGTACGGGACGCAGGATTCCTCCGCAGGTCGTGACAGTGCAGGCCGCGAGGGTACGGCCCGTGAGGATACGGTCGGCTCCCGCGAATCGACGCATGGCTCCGACTACGGCGCACTGTCCGACGAGCCCACCGGTGCCGACCGCGGGGCCGAC
>JAKDKP010000346.1 GCA_030453285.1 Propionibacteriales bacterium | reverse complement strand
GGGCTCGGGCCGAACGCTCCTGGCTCCTCTGGATCGCATACGGAACCTGGTGGCGGATCGCGGCCAATTCCTCCGCAGTGAACTCGCCACGCCAATCCTGACGTTCGTGCTGCCCAGCCATCGGGGACTCCTCTCTGTAGTGAGACGAGCATACCCCACAACTTCAGTTTCCGTCATGAATCCGTCACTCGGCGTGTCTCTGACGATCGTAGACGCTCAGAAGAAGGCCAGTTCGAGCGTTGCCTGAAGGCAGTTTGCACCATGTCGATAGCGATCGGCTGCAAACCTTGGTTCAACTCGGATGTGTCTGGGTGAGCCGACGTTCGACCGTCCGAAGGAGAGGTCGCCGTCATCAGGTGGAGCGAAGGTGTTCGGGATCGACTGGTGCGAAATCAGTCCGTCATAGGGTCGGCCCGACGTGCTCCCTTCCGGCCGCCGGTCGTGGGGCGGCATCAGGTGTGCGCGGGTGCGCGATCGCCTGTGCGCGTTCGAGCGCCGTCCGTGCGCGGGCGGCGTCGATCTTCTGTGCCGTCGCTTCGGGTGTAGCGCCCAAGGGGCTGTCGTCGGTGATGCCGTATCGGTCCCGGTAGGCGGAGACGGTGCGGGCGTGCCGTCGCCACGCTGCTGTCTTGCGTGGGTCTCGGGGTGGTGTGCCGAGGGCCGTCGTCCACGGGTGGCCGGCATCACGTGCGGTGTCGAGGAGGGCGTCGGCGCGGGCCTCGATCAGTTCCCGATGCTCGTCGAGCGCTTGGTGCATGTCGATGTTCATCGACCCTTGCGCAGCGGGGACGAGACCGGCGATCAGGCGCGGTGCTTTCCTGGTGCGGCCGGACCCGGCCGGTCGTGCTGTGGCTCGGGCCACCCGGTGGTGCAGGACGGAGGCGATGTCGTCGGCGTCGGCGAGCCCGCGCGCGGCGACCAGGCGCGGGAACAGCGTGTCGAGGTCGTGGTGGTTCGCTTCGGCGCGTCGGAGTTCGGCGGTGAGCGCCCCGAATGCCTCCGACTCCACGGCGGCGTCGGCTTGCTCGACGGTGAGGCCGGACGCGCGAACCAGGCTCACCCAGCGGTCGCGTTGCGCTGCGGCGGCGATGGTCTCGTATTCGGCGGCGAGCTGGGCGACCGACCCCCAGTGTTCGTGTTCGGCGGTGATTGTCTCGCGTGCCGACAGTTCGGCGCCGACGTGCTGGAGCACCCCAAACAGCACCGACCGGCCGGTGGCGTCGGGGTTCTCACCCGGATGCGGATGTGCGTGGTCGTCGGCCCGGTCCAGGACCACGTAGGCCTGGTTGGACCGCTTGCCGCGGGTCATCGCCACGTAGAAGTTCTCCCGCGTCGTGGTCGGCTCCACCAGGACGTGGGTGGTATCGACGGTGACGCCCTGCGCCCGGTGCGCGGTGATCGCGTACCCCAAGTCGACGTGCTCAGCCACATACGATGCCGGGATCACGATGGAGCCACCGAACCGGCGTCCGGTCTTGCGGATCGTGACCGAGCCATCGTCACGAACGCCGCTGATGGTCCAGGTGTCGCCGTTGCGGACCCACGTCTTCCCGGTCCGGAGTCGGCGGTCGTTGCGGCGGGTGATGATGGTGTCCCCGACACCGGCCGCGGTGCCGTCAGCGAGTTCGACCTCCCGGCCGGGTGCGAGGGTTCCGTCGAGGATCAGGTCCGCGCGGGCTTGGGTGTTCAACGTGGTCACGTCGTCGCGGGCCTCGGCGATCAGCACCGACACCAGCCCGGTGTTCCGGTCGGCGCGCCACGCGGCGTAGGCGGCGTCGGTCATCACGTCGGCGTCGCCCTCGCGGATGCGATCGTGGTCGAGGTAGGTGTCGATCACCTGCGTCCGCCCGTGCCGCAACGACAGTGAGGCCGTCTTCTCCCAAGTGTTCACGAAGCGGTGGACATCGACCAGTTCGGGCGCATCATCCCGGTCGCTCACCAGCAGTCCGAATGCGCCACCGGCGTCCACCGACTGGAGCTGGGCGAAGTCCCCAACCAGCAGCACTTTCGCCCCCGCCCGCTCGGCCAGGTGCGTGATGCGATCCAGCGAAAGGGTGCCGGCCAGAGATGCCTCGTCGATGATGACGAGCTGGCCGGACTGGAATGTCTCGCCACGGGTGAGATGGTTCTGCCACCACTTTGCCGTGTTCTCCGTCGCGATTCCCAAGTCTTCGGCAAGTACCTGTGCCGCGACCGCGGAGGGCGCCAGGCCGACCACGGACCCGGCGCCGTGTTCCTTCTCCCATGCCCGCCGCATCGCGGACATGGCCGTGGTCTTCCCGGCCCCGGCCGGGCCGACCAGCACATCGAGCATCCGACCGGAGACGGCGATCTTCGTGAGAGCGTCGGCCTGGTCCTCGCCGAGCATCCGCCCCTCCCTGTCCGGCCGGGCGGTGATCTTCTCCACCGTTCCCAGCCGGACGGTGGGCGCAGTCATGCTGCGAGAGCGGTCGAGCAGCCGGTCCTCTGCTGCGAGCAACAGCTCGGAGGAGAACACGGTTGAGTGCTTCGGCCGGAACACGCTCGTGCCGTCGATACGCCGGAACGCGACCGGGCTGGTGGCGAGGTCGGGCGGCGTCAGCCGCAGCGATGCCTGTTCGGCGGCGTCGGTGATCATCCCGACGATCGCCTCGCGATCCTGCATGGTGGAGAAGCGCAAGCCCATCGTCTGCCGTGATGCCTCGGCCATCAGGTTCCATCTACGCCACGTCGACCGCTTCTCACCCACCACACCGACGACGGCCTGGCCGACTTCGGCGATCGCGTCCAACGGCACGTCGTCGGCTCGCAGTAGCAGCGGCTTGTCGTTGTCCGTGACGTTGCGTGCCCAGGAGGTGGCGTCCTGGTCGAGGACGGTGGTGGCGCGGGTGCGCCACTCGCTGGTGAGGTCGGCCAGCGACCGCACCTCCTTCTCCGGGCGGGTGGTCAGGGTGGCTTGGGCTCGGAGCTTGATGACCGTGACGGTGGACGGTTGGTGTCCGTGCTTGGCGACGTACTCGGCGATGAGCCGGTCCTTCTCGGCGTCGATATGCCGAGCACGGGTGGAGAACTCTTGAACGAGCTGTTCCGGCACGCTGCTGATCGCCCAGGCCGGGTTCCGATCGCGGCCCATGTCGCGGGACTCCCACTCGACTCCGAAGGTGCGGGTCATGTGGTCGGCGAACACCGCCTGGTGCAGCTCCGACAGGGCGACCACGGCGGCGTGCATCGGCCGACCGTCCAAGCTCCGCCACTTGCCGTCAAGCACTGTCTGGACCTTGTTGCTGATGACGACGTGGGTGTGTAGGTGGGGGTCGCCGGCGCGGGAGTCGAAGTGATCGAACGCCGTAGCCACGAGCCCGGTGGCCTCGACTTGTGCAACCGCTCCGCCGCCTGCGGTTGCGCCGGTGCGGGTGGCTGCAACCTCGCGCTCCATGAACGCAACCACCTCCGCAACCGCTCGATGATGCGCCTCCCCGATGAGGGCTTGGGTGCCAGCGTCCGCGACCGCCCACAACGCCGAGGCGGACTTCGGAACCGAGAACGTGAAGTCGAACCCCGCCACCGCCCGCCGTGTTCCACGCGAGGCTTCCTCGGCCTCGATCTGCGCGACCGCCTCGCCTTTCGCGCCGGGACTCAACGCCGGGTCCAGGTCGGCGATGCGGGCCTCGACCCGTTCCGCCGGGGACTTGTAGGCCGGGAACGCCAGACCGAGCGGATCTCCGCTGATCGGGTCACGACCCATCCCCATCAAGAGCTGAAGCTGGGCTTCCGAGACCCGATCACCCACCGCGAGTTGACCCTTCCCGAGCGAGGCGACTCCGGAGCCCAGCCATTGACCGGGTGGCGTTCCCGCCTCGGCGTAGTACCTCGTCAGCGGCGTGCTGAGGCTCCGGTCGCCGTCAGCGGCGGCGACTGTG
>JAKDKP010000005.1 GCA_030453285.1 Propionibacteriales bacterium | reverse complement strand
GCGCGTGCAGGCCGAACAACCCGAACTGCCCCATCTTGGCGACCAGCTCCAACGGGAAGTGATGCTCGACGTCCCAGCTCTCGGCGTACGGGGCAACCTCCGCCGCAGCGAAGTCGGCCACGGCGGCGCGGAAGTCGCGGTGGTCGGCGGACAGCTCGAAGGACGACGTCGTCATGGTGCTCCAGGTCTCGGCCCAGGGGTGGCAGGCGATGGTGGGTCACGATCGCCGGGATCTCCGCGACCGTGCTGGTTCCCAACTTAGGTGATCAGCCGAGGTGAGCGAAAGCGCACGCCACTGAAGCAATCGGGCGCGCCACGGGGTCGAACCCGGTACTGGCGTGCGTGTCCGCTCAGCGGCCGGGCGCCGAGGGTGCTTGCGCAGCTGCTGAGAGGCTGCGCGGGCCCCGAAGCGATCGAGGCCGAGGACGTCAGCGATGAGGTGTGCCCGGCATCTGGCCCCCACGATCCCGCCGGAGCGGCAGACCCCGTACGAGGAGACGTTGGGCACCTCGACGGGAAGGGCCGCAAAAATCCCTATCCAGCAGCGATGCCCGTGCTGCACAAGCACTGGCGCGACGGCACCCACCTGGATTCGACGATGGCCGAGCTGGTGCAGAAGTTGGGTGTCGGCGCTGGTGCGCCAAACTCAAGGCTGAGAGGTACGACCGATCGCGTCGGCAACCTCGCGCCCGGGGGCGCTGGTGCGGGCGATCCGGGAGCGTCGGGCGAGCCATTCAACGCCGCCGATCACCAGGGCGGCGACGATCAGCTCCAACCCGACAGCCAGTGGCGTGCCGGGAGTGTTGGCATTCAGCAGGGCGGTGAAGTCGCCCCACAGGGCGGCGGGCACCATCAGCAGCATGTTGTTGGCCGTGTGCGCCAGACAGGCCGCCTCCAGTCCGCCGGTGCGCCAGGTCAGAATGCTGGCCATCGAGGCGAACACCAACAGCCCGAGCACCTTCCACACATCCAGGTTGGGGTGACCGCTGGCAAACAGCAGCCCGGTCAGCAGCGTCGCGGTGACCAGGGCCAGCAGCGGGCGGGAGATCCACGACGAGACGCCACGCACGAGCAGACCGCGGACCGCGTACTCCTCACCGGCACACTGGAAGGGCGTGGTCAACAGCACCATGATCAACAGCAGGATCGCGTTGGGTTGCAGTGGGCCGGGGAACGGGCCCCCGACGGCGGTGCCGATGCCCACGTACAGCAGATAGACCGGCAGCACGATGATCAGACACTTCGTCATCCATCGCCACCGGAATCGGCCTTCCACCGAGGACAGCCAGCCTGGGCGCTGCCCGGTGAAGGCCCAGGCCAGCCACATGCTGATCGGGATCATCGCCCCCAGGGAGAGGTTCAGCGCCAGGAAGATGGCCGGGGTGACGGTGAACGTGTCGAGGCTGTCGAGGGTGCTGGTGCCCGTGGCCACGTCGATCAGGACGCCGACGGCCCCGGCGACCGCCTGCAGCGCGAAGAAGGCGATCAGCAGCAGCACCATGGCCAGCAAGGCCTTCCACCAGGTGCTGCGGGGGGCGCGCCAGAAGTGGTGGTACTCACGGGATTGCACGGGCAGTGCCGGCGGCGGCCCGGCGACCGATGGCGGAGGACCAGGTGGCGGCACACCAAGGGAATGAGGGGCAGAGCTCATGGTGGCGATCGTATCGGCCAGCCCCCTAGACTCCGAGCCGAACCCGGCCGTGTCCGGCCGGTTGCTCTCGATGTGGAGGCCGTCAATGGGAATCGCCAAGGTGCTCGTCGCCAATCGCGGGGAGATCGCCGTCCGAGTGATCCGTGCCGCGAAGGACGCCGGGCTGGTCAGCGTGGCGATCTATGCCGAACCCGACGCCGACGCCTTGTTCGTGCAACTGGCCGACGAGGCCTACGCGCTCGGCGGCTCCAGCCCGGCCGAGACCTATCTCGATCAGACCAAGATCATCGACGTGGCGGGACGCAGCGGTGCCGATGCCGTCCACCCCGGGTACGGGTTCCTGGCCGAGAACGCCGACTTCGCCCAGGCCGTGATCGACGCCGGCCTGGTCTGGATCGGTCCTCCCCCAGAGGCGATCAGAGCGCTCGGTGACAAGGTGCAGGCCCGCCACATCGCCCAACGGGTCGGTGCGCCGCTGGTGCCCGGCACCGCCGATCCGGTGGCCAATGCCGACGAAGTGTTCGCGTTCGCCGACGAGCATGGCCTGCCGATCGCGATCAAGGCCGCCTTCGGTGGCGGCGGTCGCGGGCTGAAGGTGGCCCGCGAGCGCGCCGAGGTCGCCGAGCTGTTCGACTCCGCCACCCGAGAGGCCGTCGCCGCCTTTGGCCGAGGAGAGTGTTTTGTCGAGCGCTACCTGGACCGGCCGCGGCATGTGGAGACCCAGTGTCTGGCCGACAGCCATGGCAACGTGGTGGTCGTCTCCACCCGGGACTGTTCGCTGCAGCGTCGGCACCAGAAGTTGGTCGAAGAAGCTCCCGCCCCGTACCTCACCGATGATCAGGTCGAGACGCTGTATGCCTCGTCCAAGGCGATCCTGCGTGAGGCCGGCTATGTCGGCGCCGGCACCTGCGAGTTCCTGGTCGGCCTCGACGGCACCATCTCGTTCCTGGAGGTGAACACCCGACTGCAGGTCGAGCATCCCGTGTCGGAACAGGTCACCGGTCTTGATCTTGTACGGGAGATGTTCCGGATCGCCGACAGCGAGGAACTGGGTTACGACGATCCTGAGGTGCGCGGTCATGCGATCGAGTTCCGGATCAACGCCGAGGACGGCGGCCGCCACTTCCTGCCCGCTCCCGGCACGCTGACCCGCTGGCAACCGCCCGGCGGCCCGGGGGTCCGCGTTGACGAGGGTTATCTCGCCGGGATGGCCGTACCGGGAAGTTTTGACTCCCTCGTGGCGAAGTTGATCATCACCGGCGCCAACCGCGAGCAAGCCCTCGCACGCTCCCGTCGCGCCCTGGCGGAGTTGATCATCGACGGCATGCCAACCGTCGTCCCGTTCCACCGCGCCGTGCTCGACGATCCGGCCTTCACCGCCACCGACGGACGTTTCGGCGTGCACACCCGATGGATCGAGACCGAGTTCGCCAACGAGATCGCACCGTACGACGGCCCGATGGTCGAGGCGCCCGAGCCGGCCGAGAAGAACACCGTGGTGGTGGAAGTGAACGGCAAACGGCTGACCGTCGCCCTGCCCGCGAGCTTCGGTGTCGCCGGCGCCACAGCATCGGCCGCGCGTCGTCGTCCAGCCCGCCGTACGGCCTCGACATCGGCGAAGTCCGCCTCGTCGAACGCCCTGACCTCGCCCATGCAGGGCACGATCGTCAAGGTGGCGGTTGCCGACGGCGACACCGTCGCCACCGGTGACCTGATCGTGGTGCTGGAGGCGATGAAGATGGAGCAACCACTGACCGCTCACCGCGACGGTGTGGTCTCCGGCTTGTCGGCCGCAGTCGGCGCGACGGTGTCCAGTGGTGCGGTGATCTGCGAGATCACAGACTGAGAGCGATCGGCAGAAAGCAGCCGATGGCGAGCGGACGGAAGTCGCGGCTCAGGTGGTGGCGACGCGGGACTCGCGGTGGCCTCGCAACACCTTGGGCATCAAGATGGCGTCCAGGCTGTAGCGACCGGCCCCGGACACCACGAAGAATGCCGCCATCACCGCCAGCACGAAGACGAACTCCCAGCCGCCGTCGGTGACGTAGAACCCGTTGGGCGCATGCACCAGGACCGCCGCGCCCACCATGTTGAGGGCAAACAGCCCGGCGACAATCGGAGTGAGCAGCCCCAGGATGATCGCAACTCCACCGACCAGCTCGAGCAGGGCCACCAGCGGTCCAGCGAAGGCGCCGCCGGGGATCCCCATCTCTTCGAAGGCGGCTCCGGTACCGATCACGCCCATGGTGGTGACCTTCTGCAGGCCGTGGGCAACCATCACCACCCCCAGGGTCAGGCGCAGGATGAGGGTGGCCACGTCACGGGGCGCCTCTGCACGGCGGGGTGCATCTGCGGATCGGTGTGCATGTGTGGGTTCGGGCGCATCGGCGAGCGGTGGCGCGTCGGCCAGTCGGGACGAGTCTGCGTTGTTCGTGGGCGCAGGCATGTTCGCAAGACCTTTCGTCGGTTGATTTTTCAATCAGTCCAACGAGTGCCTCCCCGCCATCGTTCCCGGTCAGGCGCTCGGCTTCGCCGGGTTGGCGTCGTCGACGGTCTCCAGGGAGTGCAGGTGCAACCGGCGGGCGGCCTCGGCCAGGGATCCGGACAGTGACGGATAGACGGTGAAGGTCTGGGCGAGTTGATCAACGGTCAACTTGCACTGCACGGCCAGCGACAACGGGTGGATCAGCTCACTGGCGCGTGGTGCGACCACGACACCGCCGACGACGATGCCGGTCACGGGCAGGCAGAACAGCTTCACGAACCCGTCGGTGATGTCCTGCATCTTGGCCCGGGCGTTGCCCTTCAGCGGCAGGGTCACCGAGGTGGCACGCACCTCCCCGGCATCGACCTGCGTCTGCGTCGCGCCGACGGTGGCGATCTCGGGTGAGGTGAAGACATTCGAGGACACCTGCGCCAAGTTCAGTGGGGTGACCGCGTCACCCAGTACGTGCCACATCGCGATTCGGCCCTGCATGGCGGCCACCGAGGCCAACATCAGCACACCGGTGCAGTCGCCGGCGGCGTACACCCCCTTCGCCGAGGTGCGCGACACCTTGTCGACGGTGACGAAACCCTGATCATCGGTGTCCACCCCGGCCACCTCCAGCCCGAGGTTCTCGGTGTTGGGGATGGAGCCGACCGCCAACAGACAATGCGAACCAACAACCTCCGACCCGTCGGTCAACGACACGATCACCTGGTCGCCGTCGCGGCGGACACCGGCGGCCCGCGACTTGCTCATCACCGTCATCCCGCGGCGAGTGAACACGTCCTCCAGCACGGTGGCGGCGTCGGCGTCCTCACCGGGCAGCACCCGATCGCGGGAGGACACCAGCACGACATCGACGCCCAGGGCGTCGTACGCGCTGGCAAATTCGGCACCGGTGACACCGGAGCCGACCACGATCAACTTCTCGGGGAGCTCGGACAGCTCGTAGACCTGCGTCCAGGTGAGAATTCGTTCACCGTCGGGTACGGCGTCGGGCAGCACCCGGGGGTGGGCTCCGGTCGCCAACAGCACCACGTCGGCAACGATGGTCTCGTCACCGTCGATCGTGGTCACCACGACCGTGTCAGTGCCGGTCAGGCGGCCGTGACCGTTGATGATCCGTACGCCATCCTTCGCCAGGCTGCGGGCGATGTCGGCGGACTGCTGCCCGGCCAGACCGAGCACTCGCTTGTTGACCGCCGCCAGGTCCACCGACACCTGGTCGCCGTAGCGCAGTCCCAGGGAGGGCGACTCGGCCACGTCGGTCATCACCTCGGCGGTCGCGATCAGGGTCTTGGACGGGACACAGTCGGTGAGGACCGCCGACCCGCCGATGCCGTCGGAGTCGATCAGGGTCACCTCGCCGCCGAGTTGACTCCCCACCAGGGCGGCCTCGTACCCGCCGGGTCCTCCACCAATGATCACCACGCGCGTCATGGTTGCGAGTCTTTCACGGCACTCTCGTACGGCTCGATTCGTTAGAGTGCCGCACGTGTTGTACGCCGCCTACGGGAGCAACCTCGATCCCCAGCAGATGGCCGCCCGCTGCCCGCACTCGATCCTGCGCGGCACCGGTTGGCTGGTCGGCTGGCGGCTGACCTTTGGCGGCGACGGCTGGGACGGCGCCCTGCCAACGCTGGCCGAGGACCCCGACGGTGGCCCGTCCGACAGCAATGTCTTTGTCAGCCTGTACGACGTGACCGAGGCCGATGCCATCACCCTCGACGGCTGGGAGAGCGCGGTCAGTGGGCTCTATCGTCGCCTCCGGTTCCGGGTGCAGGAGCTCAACGGCGTGGCCAGCGCCTGGGCGTACGTACTGGACGACTTCGAGGGCGGAATGCCGAGCGCCCGCACGATCGGGCTGCTCGCCGACGCCGCCGAGGCCGCTGGTGCTCCGGACGACTACGTGGCCGAGTTGCGGTCCCGCCCCTGTCACAGCGGATGGTGACGTCACAGCGGATGGTGACGTCACGGCGGTTGATGACCCGACGGCCGTCTCGTGTCTAGACTCCGAGCGTGAGCACCGACACCGACACCACCGACGCCGCCCCGAGCCCCACCGAGCAGGCCCAGGCGGCGGCCGACGCCATCAGGGAGCGCTTCTCGATTGACGGCCTCGACCTCGCGTTCGTGCTGGGATCGGGCTGGTCCGCCGCGGCCGACGACCTCGGCGACGAGATCGGCCGTTGCGAGTTGGCCGAGTTGCCCGGCTTCTCCGCTCCGGTGGTCGCCGGGCACGGTGGTGCCCTCCGGGTGGTGCGCACCGGCAACGGCAAGCTGGCGGCGATCTTCACCGGCCGGACGCACTTCTATGAGGGCCGCGGCGTCGAGGCGGTCGTGCATGGCGTGCGCACGGCCGCTGCTGCCGGGGCCGGGGTGCTGGTGCTCACCAACGGGTGCGGCGGGCTCAACCCCGACTGGACTCCAGGGACCCCGGTGCTGATCGCCGACCATCTGAATCTGACCGGTGCCTCCCCGTTGGCCGGGGCCACCTTCATCGATCTCACCGAGGCCTACGCTCTACGGCTTCGCGAGTTGGCTCGTACGGTGTCGGCCGATCTGCCCGAAGGGGTGTACGCGCAGTTCCGGGGGCCGCAGTACGAGACGCCCGCCGAGGTGCGGATGGCCCAGGTGTTGGGTGCCGACCTGGTGGGCATGTCGACCACCTTGGAGACGATCGCCGCCCGCGAGGCCGGCATGGAGGTGCTCGGCATCTCCCTGGTCACCAACCTCGCCGCCGGGATCAGCCCGACCCCGCTGCACCACGAGGAGGTCATCGAGGCCGGCCGTGCCGCCGCCCCCCGACTGCGCACGCTCCTGTCCGGACTGGCCGGGGCGCTGTGATGAGCGCACCCGGAGTCGATGACGCACTGCTGGCGCGCGCTCGCGTCTGGGCGAGCGAGGACCCTGATCCGGCCACCCGTACCGAACTGGAATCCTTGATCACCGCCGCCGAGACAGACCCGGCGGCTGCCACCGAGCTGACCGACGCGTTCGCTGGGCGGCTGCAGTTCGGCACGGCCGGGCTGCGCGGCAAGCTGGGCCCCGGCCCCAACCGGATGAATCGGGTCGTCGTGAGTCAGGCCGCCGCCGGTCTGGCCGCGCACCTGCTGGCCACCGCCCCTTCGGCTCACCATGATCAACAGGATGGACGTCCCGCCGGGCGCGGACGAGTGATCATCGGCTGGGATGCGCGGCACAACTCCGAGATCTTTGCTCGCGACACTGCCGAGATCATGGCCGGGGCGGGCTTCGAGGCGCTGTTGTTCGACCAGCACCTGCCCACGCCGCTGGTCCCGTACGTGATCAAGAAGCTGGAATGTGTAGCCGGCGTGGTGGTCACCGCCTCGCACAATCCGCCGGCGGACAACGGCTACAAGGTCTATCTCGACGACGGCAGCCAGATCGTGCCGCCAGCCGATGCCGAGATCGCCGCGCAGATCGCCCGGGTGGCGGCTCGACCACTGGCCGACATCGCCCGCAGCAGTGACGTGATCATGGTCGGCCAGGACCTGGTCGACGCCTACGTCGCCCGCACCGCGGCAGCCCTGTCCGACGGCCCTCGTGAGGTGCGTTGGGTGCACACCGCCCTGCACGGAGTGGGGGCGCCGGTGATGGAACAGGCAGCCCTGGCCGCCGGGTTCAGTGCCCCGATCAGTGTCGCGGCCCAACGCGAACCCGACCCCGAATTCCCCACCGTCGACTTCCCCAACCCCGAGGAGCCGGGCGCGATCGATGCCGCCCTGGCCACGGCCGCCGAACACGACGCCGACGTGGTGATCGCCAATGATCCCGACGCCGACCGATGTGCGGTGGCGATCCGTCGCAACGGTGAGTGGGCGATGCTGCGCGGTGATCAGGTGGGGGCGCTGCTGGGCGATGCTGCCCTGCGCCGCAAGGAACGTGGCGTCTATGCCGCCTCGGTGGTCTCGTCGTCGTTGTTGTCGGAGATGGCCGCGGCGCACGGCCAGCCGTACGTGACGACCCTGACCGGGTTCAAGTGGATCGGCCGCGTCGAGGGCCTGGCCTTCGGGTACGAAGAAGCCCTGGGCTACTGCTGTGATCCGGCCGCGGTGGCCGACAAGGACGGCATCTCCGCCGCCCTGCGGGTGCTCGAGTTGGCGGCGGCGGAAAAGTCGGCCGGTCGCACCTTGGCCGACCGGCTGGATGACATCGACCGCGAGTACGGCATCCACGCCACTGATCAACTGGCGGTCCGGGTCGAGGACCTGTCACTGATCACCGCAGCGATGGATCGAATCCGGAACCAGCCACCGAAGGAGTTGCTGGGCTCCCAGGTGGCGGTGGTCGACCTGGCCGAAGGCTCCGACGATCTGCCGCCCACCGACGGCGTCTGGCTGTCCGGTGACTGCTTCTCGGTGGTGGTCCGCCCGTCGGGCACCGAGCCCAAATTGAAGTGCTATCTCGAGGTACGCCGTGGTGTCGACCGAGACCTGGCCGCCGACCGCGCAAAGGCGAACGAGACGCTGGCCACCCTCAAGGCGGAGATGCAGCAGGCGCTCGGGCTGTGACACAAGGCTCAGTCGATCCGGCCCACTCCCGTCAAGCGCATCGGCTCCACTCCAACGCGCAAAATCCTCGTTGCAGCGTGGAGCTTTCGCGTGTGGCTGGAGTTGGGCGAGGCCAAGCTCCAGGTCTCGACGTCGCCACGAACGACGAGGCCCCGTAGGATCGCCCGCATGGCGAAGAAGAGCAGCACGGCCCCTGGTCGGACGCCGGCGCAGGCCGGTCCCCCCGCCGCCTTGGCCGATGCGACCGTCGATGAGACGTCGCTGAAGCGGTTCCTGCACGGGTTGTCCCCGGTGGACACCGTCGGCGTCGAACAGCGGGCCGCGGGTCTGGCCTCCCGGTCGATCAAGAAGGCCAGCAAGCTGGCCGCGATCGACCTGGCGATCTCGATGGTCGACCTGACCACACTGGAGGGCGCCGACACCGACGGCAAGGTGCGCAACCTGTGCCGCAAGGCGATGCTGCCCGATCCGGAGATTCCCGACACCCCCACCGCCGCCGCGGTGTGCATCTATCCCGACAAGGCCGCCCTGGCCGTCGACACGGTTGCCGGCAGCGGTGTGAAGGTGGCCGCGGTGGCGACCGCGTTCCCCGCCGGCCGTTCCTCGTTGGAGGTGAAGTTGGCCGACACCGCGATGGCGGTCGAGGCCGGCGTGAATGAGGTCGACATGGTGATCGACCGAGGGGCCTTCCTGCAGGGCAACTATGGCCAGGTGTACGACGAGATCCGGGCGATCAAGGAAGTCTGCGGATCGGCGCGGCTCAAGGTGATCCTGGAGACCGGCGAACTGGCTACGTACGACAACGTCCGGCGCGCCTCGTGGCTGGCACTGCTGGCCGGCGGCGACTTCATCAAGACCTCCACCGGCAAGATCTCCCCGGCCGCGACGCTGCCGGTGACGCACGTGATGCTGCAGGCGGTGAAGGACTGGCAGCGGATCACCGGCGAACAGCGGGCGGTGAAGCCGGCTGGCGGCATCCGTACCACCAAGGACGCGATCCGCTATCTGGTGGCGGTCAAGGAGATCGCCGGTCCCGAATGGCTTGACCCGTACTGGTTCCGGTTCGGTGCCTCCTCGGTGCTGAACGATCTGATCATGCAACGGCGTACACAGACCTCGGGCCACTACTGGGGTCCCGACTATGTGACCGTCGACTGAAGCCCACGGAGAGTTGATCATGGATTTCGAGTACGCACCGGCACCCGAGTCGGCCGCCATCGGACAGGTGGCCGATCGCTACCTGCCCTTCATCGACGGTGAGTTCGTCGAGGGTGGCGGGGACGACCTGACCACCCTCAACCCGGCCACCGGCAAGAAGCTGTCGACGGTGTCGACGGTGGACACGACCGATCTTGACCGCGCGATCGCCGCCGCCCGCCGGGCGCACAGCCGTACGTGGTCACCGATGTCAGGTGCCGAACGCGGCAAGTATCTGTTCCGGATCGCCCGCGGGATGGCCGAACGGGCCCGTGAGCTTGCCGTGGTGGAGACCCTCGACAACGGCAAGCCGATCAAGGAGACCCGCGACTTCGACGTGCCGACCGCGGCGCAGCACTTCTTCTATCACGCCGGTTGGGCCGACAAGCTCGGTCATCTGGGTCTGGGTGCCAACCCGCGTTCGCTCGGCGTCGCCGGCCAGGTCATCCCGTGGAACTTCCCGCTGCTGATGGCGGCCTGGAAGATCGCCCCGGCCCTGGCCGCCGGCAACACCGTGGTGATCAAGCCGGCCGAGACGACGCCACTGTCGATCCTGGTGCTGGCCGAGATCATCGCCGACGCCGACCTTCCACCCGGCGTGGTCAACATCGTTCCCGGCGCCGGCGACATCGGTGCCGCCCTGGTCGGCCACGATGGGCTGGACAAGGTCGCCTTCACCGGGTCGACCGCGGTGGGCCGCAAGATCCAGCACACTCTGGCTGGGACGGGCCGCAAGGTCACCCTCGAGCTGGGCGGCAAGGGCGCCAACATCGTCTTCGACGATGCCGCGGTGGACCAAGCGGTCGAAGGCATCGTGAACGGCATCTTCTTCAACCAGGGCCAGGTCTGCTGTGCGGGCTCTCGGCTGTTGGTGCAGGAGTCGATCGCCGAGGAGTTCATCGATCGACTGAAGACGCGCGTCGACACCTTGGTGGTGGGCGATCCGATGGACAAGAACACCGACGTCGGGGCGATCAACTCACACGCGCAGTACACCAAGATCAACTCGCTGATCGAGGCCGGCGCCGCCGAAGGCGCATCGGTGTGGAGCACCTCCTGCCCGCTGCCCGAGCAGGGCTGGTTCATTCCTCCCACGATCATGGAGAACGCGACCGCCTCGATGCGGATCGCCCGTGAGGAGATCTTCGGCCCGGTGCTGACCACGATGACCTTCCGTACGCCTGACGAGGCCGTGGCCAAGGCCAACAACAGCCCGTACGGGTTGAGCGCGGGGGTGTGGACCGACAAGGGATCCCGGGCGATGGGGATCGCCAGCCAACTGCGTGCCGGTGTGGTGTGGGACAACACGTTCAACCGCTTCGACCCGGCTGCGGCGTTCGGTGGCTACAAGGAGTCCGGCTTCGGTCGCGAGGGCGGCCCGTCGGGCATGGCGGCCTATTTGACCGCCGATGAGGGAGGCAACTGATGGCACGCGTGACGGTGAGCAAGACGTACAAGCTGTTCTCGGGTGGCACGTTTCCGCGCTCGGAGTCCGGCCGGACGTACGCGGTGACCGATCAAGGAGGGAACTTCATGGCCAACGCTGCACTGGCTTCCCGCAAGGATCTGCGTGATGCGGTCGGCGCTGCCCGCAAGGGCTACCAGGCCTGGTCGGGCACGACGCCGTACAACCGCGGCCAGGTGATCTATCGGATCGCCGAGATGCTTGAGGCGCGCGCCGCCGACATGGCGGAGTTGATCAAGACCTCCCGTGGGGTGACGGCGCGGGTGGCCAAGGACGAGGTCTCAGCGGCAGTGGACCGACTCGTGCACTACGCCGGCTGGACCGACAAGCTGGCCGCAGTGTTCGGCGGGGCGAACCCGGTCTCGGGCCCGTTCTTCTCCTACTCCGCGCCGGAGCCGACCGGTGTGGTCGGCGTCGTCGCTCCCAGCGACGCTCCCCTGCTGGGGTTGGTGTCCTGCATCGCCCCGGCGATCGCCGGCGGCAATGCGGTCGTGGTGCTGGCGGCCAAGGACGACCCGTGCGTGGCGATCACCTTGGCCGAGATCGTGGCCACCTCCGATGTCCCCGGTGGCGTGATCAACATCCTCACCGGCGAGCCGGCGGAAACCGCGCCGTGGCTGGCGGAGCATCTGGACGTGAACGCCCTCGACCTGACCGGCGCCGATCAAGAACTGCGTGTCGCCCTGGAACAGGCTGCCTCGCAGACGTTGAAGCGGGTGTTCTTCCCGACCAGCCTGGACTTCACCGCTGCCCCGGGGACGGCACGCCTGCGCGCCTTCCTGGAGATCAAGACGGTCTGGCATCCGGTGGGCGCGGTGTCGCTCGCGGGTGGCACTGCCTACTGATGGACGGCACCAACTGATGGGGGCGTCCCCGCCCACTCGACGGCTCGTCCTGCTGGCCGGGGCGTCCGGCAGCGGGAAGTCCCGGCTGGTCCGGATGTCGGGTTGTCCCTCAGTCAGTCTCGACGACTTCTATCGCGACGGTGACCATCCGGATCTGCCGCAGACGTTGGGAATCGTCGACTGGGACGACATCGCCAGTTGGGATGCCGATGGTGCGGTCGCCACCTTGTCCGAGCTGCTCGCCACCGGGCGGGCCGAGGTGCCGGTGTACAGCATCGCCGCCAATGCCCGGACCGGATCCCGCACTGTTGATCTTGACGACGTTGGTGGCCCTGGTCGCTCCCGTGCGCCTGGTTGTTCAGGGGTGATCGTGGCCGAGGGCATCTTTGCTCCGCAGATGTTCGAGCGCTGCCGCGACGCGGGACTGCCGGTGACCGCGATCTGGTTGGACCGGCCGCGCACGCTGTCACTGGTGCTCCGATTGGTTCGGGATCTGCGGGAGGGGCGTAAACGTCCCGGGGTCCTCGTACGACGTGGTCTGGCCCTGTGGCGAGCCGAACCCGGCGTACGGGCACGTGCCCTGGCCGCCGGCTGCACGCCGATGTCCTTCCGATCGGCGTTGGCCGACCTGACGGGCCGGCCCGAGCCGTCTGACTGAATTTCGGCGTTCCGGCCCCAGACGCCTGCGGAAGGGCGCACAATGTCAGCGTGCGGATGTCGACGATCCACCGATCACCGGAAGCCTTCCAGCGTGGTCTGACCCAGAAGCAGATCGAGCAGGTCTGCGATCGGGTCTTCGGCGCCGGGCGCGTGCAGTCCGCCGAGGAACTCGGCCTGGGGACCTACAACACCACCTATCGACTGGAGCTGACCGACCGCACGGTGGTGCTGCGCGTCGCTCCGGAGGCACGCTGCAGTGGGCACTCGGGCGTGGCGTTGCGCAACGAATACGCCGCCGCCCCGTTCCTGGCCGAGCTGGGGCCGCTGGTCCCCGGCATCATCGCAGCCGACTTCACCGGCCAGGTGTTGCACCGCGACTACCTCGTCCAGACGCTGTTGCCGGGACGACCGGCCCCCGAGGTGCTGCCGCGGTATCCCCGTCCCAGCTGGGTGGCCTTCTATCGACAGCTGGGGCGGATCACCCACGCCATCCACAAGGTGTCGGGCGTCTCGTACGGCCCGGTGGCAGCCCCCCGTTTCAATACGTGGAGCGCGGCCCTGCTGGACCATTTCGACCAGGAGGCCGAGCTCTATGCCGCGGCCGGCCTCGACCCGCAGCAGGTGCATCGTGTCGCCGGAGTGGTCGAGCGTGCCCGTACGGTGTTCGATGCCGTAGAGCCCCGCCTGCTGCACGGTGACCTGTGGCACGCCAACCTGCTGCTCGATCCCGACGCGGACGTTCCGACCATCTCCGGCGTCTGCGATAGCGACCGGGCGAGCTGGGGTGACCCGCTGGCCGACTGGACCATCGACAAGGCCGGGCAGCGACCGGGAACAGTGCGCGACGCCTTCTGGGAGACCTACGGGGTGCTGCCAGAGGGACCCGACGTCCGACTGCGCGCCCTGGTGTATCGGGCCCGCAACGTGATGGGCAGTCGGCTCGACATCGAGCGGCGAGGACTCACCGTCGGCAAGATCCCGCCACAGCACTGGGACCTGGCCCCCGTGCTGAACGCACTCTCGGCCTAGACCTGCCGCATCCGAAACAACAGGCGAGCTTGCTAGGACCTCATGGGCTCGCGCTGGTGACGCGATGCCGCTCGATGGCCTCCCGTAAGGCTTCTTGCTTCCTCGGATCGAGCGCGACGACGAAGGCGTCGCGGTCCCGGAGGCCCCGTGGCAGGAGCAGCCTCAACGACCGAGCCACCGGCTCCGATGCGGTCGGCCTGACGATCAGTCTGCTTCCCCGCACCTCGACCGCGTCCACAGCACTCCATGGAAGGACCGTGCGACGGAGGCCCCCAATTCCTTCTGAACTGATGGTCACCCGCGCCGGCACCAACAGCAGCGACGCGAGCAGCAAAACAAGATAGACAAAGGGAGCGATGCCAGGGAACGGGAATGGCCAGGCACGGAAGCCGATCCACGGCAGGAGCGACACGCACAGGACCAGCAGAACGATGAGCGACGTGACCATCATGCGACGGTCGAGCGTCCGTGACTCCACAACCTGGTCAGGAGCGGGAGGGTTGCTGTGCATGGCGCACACGTTCCTTCACCTTTTGCATATAGTCAGTGACCTTGTCCAGCCTGGCATCCAGGTGATGTCGAGCCCCGCCCAAGATCTGGATGGCCTCGCGGTCAAAAGCCTCGAGCATGTCGTCGACGGGCTCGTGGAGGTTCACGCTGACAGTCAACAGATCGACAATCGCATCCGCCACAGCGCCCTCGAGACGGGCCCTCTGCTCAGTCTCGGGGACCACCGACGGATCGACAGCGACGACCGGGCGGCCCCCCGGATTCATGCTGACCCTGACCAATTTCTCACCGTCCTGGCCGCGAAAGCAGAGATCGTCTGCCAGCCGGCCATCGTGCACAGACTGCCGAATGCGTGTCCGTACTGACGTGAGGTCTTCGTGTTGGATGCGCAACAGGCTTGGATTCATCATTTCTCCTCGTCAAGACAGATCGAACGGCCACGTGGGAAGGGGCAGGGGCGCGGGGTCAGGGTCCATGGGTTCGGTCCTTGGCAGAACGCTACCGCACAGCTCATCTCGCCCAGCTCTGATCAGGTCTTGAAG
>JAKDKP010000345.1 GCA_030453285.1 Propionibacteriales bacterium | reverse complement strand
GCCGGGGTCTGGGGCTGGCGCAGGTTCACGCAGCAGTCGGCCGGGCAGACGGTCTCGGTGAGCCGACCGCCCGGAATCACCGCTGGGCACACCGCCTTCCCGGCGGCGATCGCGGAACGCTCGCTGGCCAGGTCGAGCAGTGCTGCGACGAAATCGGGATGGGTACGCGCCGTGTTCGCGCGCACGCAGCGCAGCCCGAGGCGCGCGGCGGTCCCGGCCGCTTCAGTGTCCAGGTCCTGCACCACTTCCATGTGGTCGGAGGTGAATCCGATCGGGGCCAGCACCACGTCGGTGATGCCCGCGCCGGCCAGGGCCACCAGATGATCATTGACGTCCGGCTCGAGCCACGGCTGGTGGGGCGAGCCCGAGCGTGAGCAGTAGACCAGGTCGTACGTGTGAGGCGTGCCGGTCGTGTCGTCGACGACAGCGGTGATCGCTTGCGCCACCTGGCGATGTGCCTCGACGTAGGCACCGGTCGTGCTGCGCGGCGGCGGGCCGGCGGTCTCGGCCATGACGGTGGGGATGGAATGGGTGACGAACACCAGCCGCGGCTGGGGCCCGACCCGGTCCACCACCTCGAGGACCCGATCGGCGTTGGCGCGTACGAACCCGGGGTGGGTGGCGTACTGCCTGATCCGGTCGATCGTCATGCCGGGACGGACGGCAGCGGCCAGATCCTCACGGTACTGCCGGCAGGAGGAGTAGGACTCGTAAGCGCTGGTGGTGAGCACCACCAGTCGCCGGTGGCCAGCCCGGTCGGCCTCGGCCAGGGTGTCGGTGAGGAAGGGGGCGGAGTTGCGGTTGCCCCAGTACACGGGAAGTTCCAGCCCTTGCCGCACCAGCTCCGTACGCAAGGCCGCCAGCAGTTCGCGACATTCCTGATTGATCGGGCTGACTCCGCCGCGGTCATCGTAGTGTCGGCCGACGACACGCAGCCGCTCATCGGGTATGTCGCGGCCACGGGTCACGTGCTGCAGGAACGGCAGGACCTCGTCGGGGCCTTCGGGGCCGCCGAAGGAAACCAGCAGGAGCGCATCGTACGACGAAAGGTCCCAGCTTGGTTCGGCCACCGGCCCATCCTGCCATCTCGTCACTTCGAGACGCCGTCCGGTCGGCACCCGCACCGATCGGCGAGGCACCGCCGCGAGCGGGGACCGAGGCGATACGTTGTGGTCAACATGAGTACACCGACACCCCGAGGGCCATCGATGGAGACCGAAGCGCTCAGACCGCGCGACATCCAGACACGTGTGCGGGCCGGCGCTTCTGTCGCCGAGCTCGCCGACAGTTCCGGCATGTCGGCCCAGATGGTCGAGCGCTTTGCCGGGCCGGTGCTGGCCGAACGGATCCATCTCGCACAGACCGCGATGAGCTCATCGGTGCGGCGCCGTGCCGAAACGTCCTCCATCAAGAAGCTGAACCTCGTCGTCGGCGAGCGGCTGGCGTCGGTCGGTGTTGACCCGGAGGTGGCCGACTGGGATGCCGTACGTCGTCCCGATGGCCGGTGGACGGTGTCCATCACCTACACCATCGCCGACGAGGAACGCCGAGCCGAGTTTCTCTACAACGCCCAGGGGCGCTTCTCCCAGTCCGACAACGACGAAGCACGCGGGCTGACCGGCGAAGGCCCCTGGCCACCGGTCGACGACGACAACGAGCCGACCGTCGACCTGAACGACGAGTTCGCCCTGGCCCAGGCGGTCTCCACTCAGGAGGGCGCGGCGGACGCCTCGGCGTCCGAGGTCTCCCCCTCGTCTGCAGAGCAGCCGTCGGAGCCTCTGGATGAGTCACCGGTCGAGATGGCCGACCGCGAACTGGCCAGTTACGATGTTGGCCTCCCGACCGATGAGGCCGAACAGGCCCGACCCGTGTCGACCCGATCGCCGCGACGTTCCGGACGGCGCGCCTCGGGAAAGGCCGCGAACAAGCAGCCCGGCCGGACTGACCGGCCCGCATCGGACAACCAGCCCGCCTCGGACAACCAGCTCGCTTCGGCCGATCAGCCCGGCTCGGCGGATCAGCCCGGCTCGGCGGATCAGCTCGATCCGCAGGACCAGGAGGATGGCTCCCAGCTCGACACCCTGTTGTCCATGTTTGACAGTCCTCAAGCGCGTGGACCAGTGACCGGGGTGAGCGACGCCTCGGCGGTGCCGGAGACCGACAACGCCGGGTGGGCCCCGGCGGCCGAGTTGGAGGTGCCGTACGAACCGAGCCTGTTCGACGACGATCCTTCGGTCAGCGCCGAATTGGCCGCCGCGCAACGGGAGAGTGGAACGGCGGAATCGGCTCCCGAGCCCGAGGTCAAGAACCCTCGCCGACCGCGTCAGCGTCGCGCTGGACGCCGGGCGGCGGACACGCCGCAGACCGAACGCGACTCCCTGGTCGCGGTCGACCCAGCCGATCAGCAACCCGAAGCTGCCGAGCCGTCCGTCGAGGGGTCCTCGTCGGCTTCTGCACCCGAGCCGGCATCAGTTCCCCAGAGCACTCCATCAGCCTCACACGACTCAGCACCGGCCCACAAGACCACTCCCACCGGTCGGGCATCCCTGGCCGATGGGCTCGGTGCGTTCCTGCCACCGCCGGCCCCAGATCCGGCGCCGGCCAACGATCTGCCGATGGACTACTACCACCCGGTCGACGAGGGCACACCCGAGGCGTCGGACCAGGCGTCGACCGATGCGGCAGCCGATCCGCCGGAGCCGGCGACACCGACTGCCGACGAACCCTCCGGTCCAACCGTCACGGACCCCGCCCCGGCCCCGCCGCGCAAGAAGAAGGGCCGCGCCTCGGTGCCGAGCTGGGACGAGATCATGTTCGGCTCACCTCGCAAGAAGTGATCGCCGGGCAGGCCGACGAGCTTGCCCGTCCGCCAATGAATCCGGGTGCGTGGGGCATTCAGGGTGTAGGCCCGGTGGCCACCGGACGCTGAGGATCGGTGATCCAGCCACTCCACGAGCCGGCGTACAGGACACCGTCGAACCGACCACCGGCCGCCATCGCCAGCAGAGTCTCCGTCGCGGTGATACCCGAACCGCAGTACACGATCGGATCGGCAGGCAGGTCGGCGAAGCGTGCGGCCAGTTCCGACGGCGGGCGGAAGTGTCCGTCGGCAAAGCTGCCCCCGGCCGGCAGGTTGACCGCCCCGGGGATGTGACCCGCCACCGGATCGATCGGCTCGAACTCACCGGCGTACCGTTCCGGGCTGCGAACATCGACCAGGGGTCGCCCCGCGAGTTGATCAACCTCCACCGCGGCGCGCCGACCGCCGCCGAGTTCGACCGTACTGGGCGCCCACCCTTCGTCGGCCCCATCCTCGATCGGCTGTCCGGCCGCGCGCCAGGCGGGGAACCCGCCGTCGAGCACACGGACCTCGTCGACTCCGACATCGGTCAGCATCCACCACAGTCGCGCCGCACCGAGCACGGCGCCGTCCACGACAACGATAGGACGACCAAGATCAACTCCGACTCGGCGCATCGCTGTCTGGAACGTGGCCGGTGACGGCAGCGGGTGCCGACCTCCCGTGCCGGGCGGAGCGGCCAGTTCATGATCAACATCGACCCAGCGAGACCCCGGAACGTGCCCGGCAAGGAACTCGGCACGGCCGTCCGGGCCGGCGAGGTTGTAGCGAGCATCCAACACCAGAGGTGGCGTCGGTCCATCCAACGCTGCCGCCAGTTCGTCAACGGTGATCAACACACCCATGATGTTCTCTCCTGATGCGGGTACCGGCTCGCGTTGTGCGGCCGGTCAGTCCTCGGTGAATGGCAACGGGTCAGGTGTCAGTGTCGCCTTGGCCACGGCCCGGCTCAGGCGTCGACGGTGATGACGTCGGCACAGAACCTCGTACGCCACGACGGGCCTGGGCTCCCCCACCGTCCCGTCGACGTCGACCGCCTGGGTGTCGCCGCCCACC
>JAKDKP010000344.1 GCA_030453285.1 Propionibacteriales bacterium | reverse complement strand
GCCCTCACCGGGTGCACCGACACCACCGACGCCGACACCGGCAAGGGATTCGTTGCCGGCCAGCCGGGCGTGACCCGCGTGCCAGTCAATGAACGTCAACCGGCGCCGGTGGCCTCGGGGACGACGCTGGACGGTGAGCAGATTTCCACCGATGCCTACCCTGGCCAGGTGGTGGTGATCAACGTCTGGGGCTCGTGGTGCGCGCCCTGCCGCAAGGAGGCCCCCGACCTTGTTGCCGCCGCCACCGAGACCAAGGACAAGACCCAGTTCATCGGCATCAACACCCGCGATCTTGATCGGGCTCCGGCTCAGGCATTCGTCCGCGCCTTCAAGATCAACTACCCCAGCATCTACGACCCGGCCGGGGCGGAGCTGCTGAAGTTCGCCGATCATCTTCCGCCCGGCGCGATCCCGTCCACCCTGCTGATCGACGCCGAAGGGCGCGTGGCGGCTCGAGTGATCGGTCCGATCAGCAAGGTATCGCTGATGCAGCTCATCGACGACGTGGTGACCGGCGCATGATTCCTCTCGAAGTCGGCGTCTGGGCTACCGAGGCGGTGTCCGGCACGATGCTGCTGGCCCTGCCGGTCGCCCTGCTGGCCGGGCTGGTCTCCTTCTTCTCCCCGTGTGTGGTGCCGCTGCTGCCGGGCTACCTGTCGTACGCCACCGGTCTCGGCGCGGCCGATGTCGTCGGCGGTCGTGCCCGCCGCGGCCCGATGCTGGGGGGTGCCCTGGGCTTCGTCCTGGGATTCGCGTTGGTCTTCGTAATCACCGGCACCGTCATCGGAGGCGCGGGAAGTGCCCTGCTCGGCGCCCGGGACGTGATCACCCGCGTGCTCGGTGTCGTCGTGATCGTGGTCGGGTTGATCTTCGCCGGATTCATCCCGCTGGGTCAGCGTGAGCTCCGGTTCAGCCGCATCCCGGCCGTGGGCATCCTGGCCTCCCCGCTGCTGGGGATCGTCTTCGGTCTCGGATGGACGCCGTGCATAGGACCGACCCTGACGGTCGTCTACAGCCTGGCGTACACCGAAGGATCCGCATTCCGCGGTGCCGTGCTGGCCTTCGTGTACGCCGTCGGGCTCGGCATCCCGTTCGTGATCGCCGCCCTCGCCTTCGGTCGGATGGAGAGATTGGTCAAGATGGTCCAACGCCATCAGAAGTTGATCATGCGGATCGGTGGCATCTCGATGATGCTGGTCGGTGTGCTGCTGGTCACCGGTCTGTGGGATCGGCTGATGGGCCAGCTTCGCAATGTCGTCGCCATGTTCACCCCGATCATCTGATGGCCGGCGACAAGTGGCGGGGCGCTCCGGCGCTGGGACCGCGTGCGACTCTGCGCTACTGGTGGAAACAGCTCACCTCGATGCGGACGGCCCTGGTGCTGCTGTTCGCGCTGGCCCTGGCTGCCGTGCCCGGTTCCATCGTGCCGCAGCGCAGTGTCTCACCGGTGGCAGTGAAGGACTACCTCAAGACGTATCCACGGCTCGGTCCGATCTTCGAGAAGATCTGGATGTTCGACGTCTACACCTCGCCGTGGTTCTCGGCGATCTATCTGCTGCTGTTCACCTCACTGATCGGGTGCATCCTGCCGCGCGTGGCGGTCTACGTCCGGGGACTACGGGCCGAGCCGGTGCTGACCCCCAAACGCTTGACCAAGCTCCCCGATCACGCCGTCGCTCCGATGCCGCTGGACTCCGACGGAACCTCCGAAGCCCCGGCCGAGGCCCTGGAGCGGGCCGCGCAACACCTGCGCCGCAAGAGATTCCGGGTGGCCGTACGAGGAAATTCGATCTCGGCCGAGCGTGGCTACCTGCGCGAACTCGGCAACCTGGCCTTCCACATCAGCCTGGTCTTCCTGCTGATCGGCGCCGCGATCGGGAGTCTGTACGGCTACCGCGGCAATGTGATCGTCGTGGAAGGGCAGGGCTTCTCCAACAGCCTCCCCCAGTACGACGACATCACCGCCGGCGCCAACTTCAGCGATAGAGATCTGGCGCCCTTCCAGATGCGGGTCGACGACTTCAAGGCCCAGTTCGAGGCCGGCCCGGTCCAGACCGGTGCCGCCCGGCTGTTCGAGACCCGGGTCACCGTCGTCGACAAACCAGGCGATCCGCCTCGGCAGGGGTTGATCGAGGTGAACAAGCCGATGGCGGTGTCCGGCACCTCGGTCCACGTCCTCGCTCACGGCTATGCGCCACTGGTCACCGTCCGCGATGCCGAGGGGGCCGTCGCCTTCTCCGGGCCCGTGCCGTTCCTGCCGCAGGACGGTCAGTTCACCTCAGCCGGGGCGATCAAGGCACCCGATGGTCGGCCCGAGCGGCTCGCCTTCCAGGGCTTCTTCCTGCCGACCGCAGTTGTCAACGAAAAGGGCCCGCGCTCGGTCTTTCCCGACGCGGTCAACCCCGAACTCTTCCTGAACGCGTGGTACGGGCCGCCCCGGATCGAGAGCGGTGAGCCAGAGAACGTGTACTCGCTCGACACACGTGGCCTGACCCAGATGACCACCCCGAACGGGGACGTGTTCCGGATGCAGTTGGCGCTCGGCGACAGGGTGGCTCTGCCCAACGGCAAGGGGTCGATCAGCTTCGACGGCTACAAGCGGTGGGTGAAGTTGCAGGTCTCCCGCACCCCTGCCCTGCCGGTGACCGCCGGAGCCATCGGGTTGGCCGTCGTCGGGCTGTGCCTGTCGCTGTTCATCCGGCCCCGGCGGCTGTGGGTCCGCGTGACCGATGAGGGCATCGAGGCGGCCGGTCTCGACCGGGCCAGTGGCCGGACCGGGTTGGACGACGACGTGGTGGACCTGCTGACCGCTGCGTACGGGGACGAACTCCCCGACCCCGTGGTCGACACAGGTGCCGATGCAGGGGACGATGGACGCGTGGCCGATGGGCACGCACCGGCCAAGGATGAGGAGAACTCACGTGAATGACCTGTCGCTCTGGTCCAACCTCGCCATCACCACCGCAGCGGTGCTGTACGTGGCCGCGTTGATGCTGCACGCTGCCGAGTGGTCGTCGGCCCGTGGCCTGCACCAGGTCGTGGCCCCCGTACGGCGTCGTCGTCGGACCCTGGTCACCGCTGGCGTTGCCGGCGACTCGACCTCCACGGAGGGGGTCGCTGCCGAGGGCCCAGCGGGCGATGATGAGGCGCGCCCCGAATCCGACCAGCGCGATCCCGAACGACGGATCGACTTCTTCGGGCGGCTAGGGGTCTCGGTCACCGTCATCGCGGTGGTGGCCAACGTGCTCGGCATGGTGCTGCGTGGCGTGGCCGCCAACCGTGCCCCGTGGGGCAACATGTACGAATTCATGATCTCCGCGACGGCCTTCGTCGGGGCGGCGTACGTGGTGCTGGCCATCTGCTTCCGGATGCGGTGGCTCGGGTTGCCGGTCACCCTGTTGCTGGCGCTGGGCAATGGCGCCGCGGTGACCCTGCTGTACGTCGATGTCGCACCGCTGGTCCCGGCGCTGCGCTCGGTCTGGTTCGTTGTCCACATCGTCTCCGCGGCGCTGTCTGGCACCGCCTTCACCGTTGGTGGCGTGGCATCGGTCTTCTACCTGATCCGGCAGCGGCTGGAGCGCCAGGAGGAGGTGAAGGGCTATCTGACCAAGCTGCCGCACAGCTCGATGTTGGACGTCATCTCCTACCGGATGGTCGCCTTCGCCTTCCCGCTGTGGACGTTCGCCGTCGCCGCCGGTGCGGTGTGGGCCGAGTACGCCTGGGGTCGGTTCTGGGGCTGGGATCCCAAGGAGACGTGGGCCCTGGTGACGTGGATGATCTACGCCTGCTATCTGCATGCGCGCTCCACCGCGGGCTGGAAGGGTAATCCGGCCGCCTGGATCTCGATCCTGGGCATGGTGTCCTTCTGGTTCAACTTCATCGGGGTCAACCTGCTGTTCACCGGCCTGCACTCCTACTCCGGCCTCTGA
>JAKDKP010000343.1 GCA_030453285.1 Propionibacteriales bacterium | reverse complement strand
GTGCATCGATTGCGCGGCCAACACCACTCCCACGTCGATCACCAGGAACAGCGCAGCCAGCAACCAGAACAGGATCAGGATGCTGAGCAACCGGGCACCGCCGCGATACATCGCCGCGGCAATGGCACCCGGTCGGAGCCGCCCCGCAAGTCCGGTGAGCACGCCCAGCACCGGCAGGGCGAGCAAGGGGAAGGACGTGCCGGCGGCGGTCACGGTCGCGTACACCACACTGATCACCAGCACGACGAGGAACACCACGGTCGGTACGGTGGCTCCTTGCGGTCCGGGAGTCTCCTGGCCGGGCTCCTCGCCGGTGACGGTGGTGTCGTAGTCGTCGCCAGTGCCCTGCGTACGGCGCTGCATCCACCACACGACGACGATGCCCCAGACCAGGGACAACACGGCCAGAGGACCGGCGCCGTACAGCAGGTACGTGGGATAGCTGACCTCGGCGGCGGTCATGATCGCCACGTTGGAACCAGCGAACGGTGCCAGGGCGAGCCCGGCGCAGCCGCCGATGAACAGGGCGGCCGCGGTGGCCGAGCGGGTGAGCCTGAGGCGGGCAGCAATGGGCAGCAGGATCGGTGCGGCGATCGCCAACGCCCCGGCCAGGGTGCCGAGCGCGGCAACCAGCACCAGACAGGCCAGCATCATCCCCAGGGCGACCGACATCGGTGATCGATTGCCGACCGGGCGCATCACTCCGCCGACGATCGTCCGTGCCACGCCGGTGATCTTGAGCACCTCTCCGGTGGCGGCGCCGAGGACGATGATCAGCCCGATCTGGAAGACCAGCTCGGACGTGGCCGTGCCGAGCACCTCACCCACCGCGGCCGGTGCGGACTGACCGATCAGGAATCCGCTGGCCAGGGCGACCACCGTGGCGATCACGATGTCCATCCCGAACAGGCAGAGCAGGGCGTACAACACGATGGGCAGCAGTCCCCACAGCGTCGGCCCGTCGACCAGGAATCCGGCCACCACCGACAGCGCGACGCCGGCGCCACTGAGCACCCCCAGGAGCACCCGCCGGCTGGGGGACACCGCCACCTGGTAGGCGTTTCCGGGTTCTTCGTCTGCGGGCGTGGATGCGGCCGCGGTGTCACGCATGATCGAGTCCTTGGTGGGTGTGGCGGTGGGATTCAGACCGTCAGGGTGAGCGTGTCGACGGTGTTCTCGGCGAGGAAGTCGGTGTCGACCTCGAAGCCGACACCGGAAGCGGTGGGTACGGTGACCCGGCCGTGGTCGGCGGTGACGCCATCGATGACGATGTCTCGGGCGTAGTACTTGTCCCAGCTCGACACGTCCGAGGGCAGCGAGAACCCCGCCAGGGAGGAGATCGCGACGTTGGCAGCCCGCCCGATGCCGAACTCGTGCATGCCGCCACACCACACGGGCACCTCGTACTGCTGGGCTACCTCGTGGGCCACCAGGGCCGGGGTCAGCCCACCCATCCGGGACACCTTGATGTTGAGGATCCGCCCAGCCTTCAGATCGATCATGGTGGCCAGGTCGTCGAGATCCTCGACCGATTCGTCCAGGCAGATGGGGGTGTCCAGTTCGGCCGACAAGCGGCGGGAGGCGAGCCAGTTGTTGGGGGCGAACGGCTGTTCGATCATGGTCAGTCCGTACGGGCCGAGCCCGCGCAGGGCGGTCAGGTGCTCCTCCGACTCGGTGTAGGCGCCGTTGGCGTCGACGTGCAGGTCGAGGTCACCGAACTCGGCCCGCACCACCCGTACGGGATCGACGTCCCACCCGGGCGCGATCTTGAGCTTCACCCGCGGATAGCCGTTGTCGACGTGCTGTCCGACCTGAGTGACGAGATCGTCGAGAGTTGGCTCGATGCCGAGCGACACCCCGGCCACGACCTCGCTGCGGGTGCCGCCGAGCAGGTCGGTGAGGGAATGGCCGGTCAGGGCGGAGTGCAGGGTCCAGGCGGCCATGTCGACGCCGGCCTTGGCGAACTGGTGGCCGCGCACCTTCGACCAGGTGAGGTTCACGTCGGCCGGCGTCTCGAACTCCTTGTCCAGCAGGGGTGGCAGCAGATTGCGCCCGGTGATCAGCCAGCTCGTGTCGGCGGTGTCGGGGCAGTAGTACGGATCGGACGGAGAGGCGATCTCACCCCAACCGACGACACCGTTGGCATCGGTCAACTGCACGATGATGTGTTCGAGATGGTTCTTGCGGTGCGAGCTGGTCTGGAAGGCATGCACCAGTGGCAATCGGACCCGGTGCAGGGTGGCGCTGACGATGTGCATGATCACTCCTGGGGGTAGAGGCCGAGTTGGTCGGTGATCAACTCGCGGTCGGCGATCCTTCGGCGGGCTCCCTTGGCGCTGGCGGCGGCGAGGGTGGTGAGCAGGTGGCAGGCCGAGACGACCGCGGTCACCGTGTCGACGTGGGAAGCACTGGTGGTGGGTACGGTGATCAGCACCTCGGCAGCCGCGCCCACGGGGGAATCGATGGCGTCGGTGATCGCCACGACCCTGCCGCCCCGTTCGGCAAAGGCGCCTGCCAGGGCGGCGGTCTCCGGGCGATAGCGGCGCAGGCTGATCGCCACCAGCACATCGGTGGGGCGGACATCGGTCAGCGCAGAGACGCCTTGCCCGGAGGCGGCATCGACGAGCTGCACCTGGGCAAGTCCGACCGACAGGTCGGTGACCAGGAGATAGGCCAGCGCGTACGACTTGCCCGCTCCGGTGACGAAGCGGCGGCGGGCGGCCGCCACCAGACCTGCTGCGGTGATCGCCGATCCGTCGTCGATCATGGTCTGCCAGCCGAGCTCCAGGGTGTCTCGTTCGGCGCGGTGCACCTTCTGCTGCAAGGATTCCGCCGAGGTGGGCCGTCCGAGTCGCTCCCCGAATCGTTGCCCGGGGGTGATCAGTTCCCGGTCCCGGGTCATGCCGCACTCCGGGTGAGCAGATAGGCCGACAGGTCGGTGTCGATCCGACGACAGGAGGTCAGCTCGTGACCGGCAGCCACGATCCTGATCAGGTGATCGACGATCTGCCGCGCCAGCTCGGGATCGTGTGGATTGGTGGCCGGGATGATCAACGCAACGGTGTCCTCGTCGATCTGGATCGCCTCGCCGACTGTCGCGCGTCGGGGCAGTGCGATCGGATCGGACACTGGAGCGGTGGCCGTCAGGTCCCATCGGATGATCACCCGATGCTCACCGGTCCCCAGCAGGTCGGGGACGACCTCGTGGCTGCGTCCGCCGAGCACGTCGAGGTTGAAGTGGCCGTTGCGGGAGAGCATCGGGTCGTACGACCAGCGCATCTGCTGCATGCCGCGAGCCAGCACTTCATCGCGTTGCGCATACTTCATCGCGCGGCCGAGACCACGTCCCTGCCACGACTGGTCGACGACGGTGCTCTGGCTGTAGTGGAACGGGTCACCGCCGTCGAGCCCGGTCCAGCCATAGCTGAAGGCGACCAGGCGGTCGTGATCGTCCCGGGCTCCCAGGCACAGGCCCCCGTACCGCATCATCGACAGCAGCAGCCGGGTGTTGAGTGCTGCCGCCGGATCAACGTAGCCGAAGACACGCCGATAGAGGTCCGAGGCCTCGGCGATCTCGTCGCCGGTGGCGATCGGGATGATCCGCGCCTGGTCCATGGGTCTCCACTCGTTGATGTGCGCCGGCAAACCCGTGGGTCGGCTGCACATGCGTCACCTATCGGTGTCCATCCAACACGCTCGCGTTCGATCCGTCCTGTGTGGTGCTGGCGGCGATCGGATGCTGGGACGCACGAGGCGTCACAGGATAGGGTACGTATCCATGACCTCCTCGGATGTTGCCCCGCTGCTGGCTGCCATTGGTGAACTCGTTGAGATCGAGTCCCCCACCGGCGACCGGGCAGCCTTGGAGCGTACGGCTGAGGCCGTCACCGCGCCCTGGGAGCCGTTGGGGGCCACCGTCACACGGCGCGACTCGGA
>JAKDKP010000342.1 GCA_030453285.1 Propionibacteriales bacterium | reverse complement strand
TCGATCAGCAGGTCGGGGCCGCCGTTCTCCCAGAGCAACTGTCGGCAGCGGCCACACGGCATCAGCACCGCCCCGTCGGCATCGACGCAGGCAAAGGCCACCAGCGTTCCGCCCCCGCCGGCATGCAACGCCGACACCAGGCCACACTCGGCGCACAGCGTCACCCCGTACGCGGCATTCTCGACATTGCAGCCCACCACGGTTCGACCATCGTCAACCAGAGCGGCCGCCCCGACCGGGAAGTCCGAGTACGGCACGTACGCGTGCTGACTGACCTGGCGCGCGGCCGTCCGCAGCGCCTCCCAGTTGACTTCGCGTTGACGGCCTCGACGTGCCGGGTGGACCATCACAGCTCCCTGCGGGGGTTCGGGGTGACCGATCAGGCCTTCTCGTACGGAATGCCGTCGGCGGCGGGTGCTCTCACCCTACCCACCAGCCCGGCAACGGCAATGATGGTGGCGAGGTACGGCAGCAGCAGCAGGAACTGGCTGGGCACCGGTGTCGACAAGGTCTGCATCTGGGAGGCCATCTGGGTGACGAATCCGAAGAACAGTGCCATCACCGCTGCCCACACCGGATGCCAGCGGCCCATGATCAGCGCAGCCAGGGCGATGAAGCCGTTGCCGACGGTCAGGTCCTTGACGAAGGATCCGGTCGACCCGATGGTGAAGAAGGCGCCGCCGAGGCCGGCGATCAGTCCGCCCGCGATGACCGCCGACCAGCGGATCCCGTTCACCCGGATGCCGACGGTGTCGGCGGCTTCGGGGTGTTCGCCGACCGCACGGACCCGCAGACCCCACGGCGTGTGGAACAACACGAACCAGACCACCACGACCAGGATCCCGGCCAGATAGGCCAGGATGGTCTGCTCGAAGAAGATCCGACCGAAGAACGGGATCTGTGAGAGCCCGGGGATCGCGATCGGCTCCATCAGCGGGGCGGAGTTGAGGTCGGAGGAGTTGGGCTGGACGAGCTGGTCGAAGATGAATCCGGTCAGCCCGGAGGCCAGCAGGTTCAGCACCACGCCGAGGACGACCTGGTTGACCACGTACCGCAGGGCGAACAGGGCCAGCACCACACCCATCACCGCACCGGCGATGGCGGCGGACACCAGAGCCAGGGGGACCGACTGGGTGACCGAGCCGACGATGGCGGCCGTGAATGCGGCAGCCAGGAACTGGCCCTCGATCGCGACGTTGACCACACCGGCGCGTTCACACAGCACGCCACACAGGGCGCCCAGGACGAGCGGGGTCGCGACCGTCAGCGTGCCGGCCAACTGGTTCGAGACCGGGAACGGCAGGTCACGTCCCGCCGCGGCCCAGGTCAGGAAGCCGATCACCAGAGCAGCACCGGCCACCGCACCGGCCAGCGCCAGCCACCGCTTGGGCACCCGACCCGACAGGTAGGCCGCGGCCACGATCAGGCAGAGCAGGGCGCAGATGGCGACCGTTGGCACACCCGGCACGCTCACCGTCGGCAATTGGACGGCGTCGAACGCATCGGAAAGGGCGAACTTCGCCGCACCGGTGGTGCTGATCAGCAGATAGGCCAGCAGCAGGCCGACGACGGCGACGAGCACACCGACCGACAGCCGTTGGCGTCGCGCGTCGCGGGACTCCACCACCGTCGGATCATTCGGCTCGGCGGTCGGCACGACATTGGTCTCGGCCGGCCGGCGGTCCTGCTCTGCTGGCCCGGGGTCCTGAATGCCGGTGTCCCGATCGTGGGGTGTGTGGCTCACGACAGTGCTCCCGCCGGGACGTTCGGAGTGGACGGTTTGCCCTTGATGAACGGCAGGATCGAGGTGACCAGGGCCGGCGCGGCCACGAAGATCACGATCAGCGCCTGCAGCACCACGGTCAGGGTGAGCGGTGTGTCGGCCTGACTCTGCATGGCCAGACCGCCGGCGTGCAGGGCGCCGAACAGCAGACCGGCCAGCACCGTACCCAACGGCTTGGAACGACCCAGCAGGGCGACGGTGATCGCGTCGAAGCCGACGGTTCCCACGATGCCGGCCGACAGGGGGTCGGGGAATCCGCTGACGGTCGGGCCGAGGGAGGACATCACGCCACCAAGACCGGCCAGTCCGCCCGCGAGCGCCATGGTGATGATGGTGGTCCGGGCCACACTCATCCCCGCCGTCGCCGAGGCGTGCGGGTTGGCACCCACGGAACGGATCGCGAACCCGATCGAGGTGCGTTCGAGCAGGAACCAGACGCCGACCGCGGCCAGCAGAGCGAGCAGGAAGCCCACATGCAGTCGGGTCCCGTCGATCCGGGCGAAGGTGGCGTTCCAGTCCACCACCGGCGAGATGGGGTCCGTACGGCCGGGCCGCTGGAAGACGGTGGTGGTGAGCAACCAGGCCAGCAGGCCGGAGGCGATGTAGTTGAGCATGATCGTCACGATCACCTCGTGGGCCCCGGCCTTGGCCTTCAGCACCCCGACGATGCCGCCCCAGACGGCGCCGCCGAGGATGCCCAGGATGACCGCCGCCCCGCACTGCATCACGATCGGCAGCGGCAGGCTGAACCCGACCCACGCCGACAGGATGGCACCCCAGATCGCCTGGCCCTGCGCACCGATGTTGAACAGGCCGGCGCGGAACGCCAACGCCACGCCGAGCCCGGCCGCGATCAGCGGGGCGGCCTGGGCGGTGGTCTCGGTGATCGGTCCGATGCCGCCCAGCGCACCCCGGGCCAGGGCCCCGTACGCGCCGAAGATCTTGTCCGCGCTCGCGCCCAACGCATCGCCGGGGCGGGCGAAGAAGTAGGCGAACTTCGCCGACACCTCCGGATCGGAGACGACCATCAGGATTCCGCCGACGACGAAGGCCAGCACGAAGGCGAAGAAGGTGGTGACCACGTCGATCAGGATCTGCCGGGCACCACCGCTACCCAGCAGGGCCGTACGAAATCGTTGCCCTCCCCCGGGCGTTGGCGTCGGTTGATCGTCCGCCTGCTGTGCCGCACCCTCGGACGGTCCTGACCCGGCGGCGGTACGGGAGTCCTTGGCGTCACTCATGGCTGTCCCCAGTCTCTGGTGTGGTCGGGGTCTGCGACGTGGCGTTCGGGGCGAGCTCCTGGGCGTGCTCGGCGATGGCGACCTCCAACACCGCGTCCTCCTCGTCCTGGGTGGTCGATGACGCCATCTCCCTGGCCTCGTCAGCGCCGATGCCGGCCATCATCAGACCCAACACCTCGCGTGAGGCGGTGTTGTCGACGATGCCGACGATCTTGCCGCGATACATCACCGCGATCCGGTCCGACAGGGCGAGCACCTCATCCAGCTCGGTGGACACGATCAGCACCGCGGTGCCGCGATTGCGCTCGGCGACGATCCGCTTGTGCAGGAACTCGATGGCGCCGACGTCCACCCCGCGAGTGGGTTGGCTGGCGACCAGCAGCGACAGCGGCCGGGACAGTTCGCGGGCCAGCACCACCTTCTGCTGATTACCGCCCGACAGCGATCCGACCGGGCTGTCGATGGACTGGGTCCGGATGTCGAACTCGGTCACCCGGTCCCGCGCGTTCTGTTCGATGGCGCCGCGTCTGAGCACCGGGCCGGAAGCGAACTGCGGCTTGTCGGTCTGGTTCAGCACCAGGTTCTCGGCGACCGAGAAGGTCCCGACGAACCCGTCGTGCTTGCGGTCCTCGGGAACGAAACCGACGCCGGCGTCGATGGACTGCTTGGTGCTCAATCGGTTGAGCGGTCGTCCGTCGAGGCTGATCCGGCCCGAAGTCGGGGTGACCAGGCCGAGCAGCGCCTCGGCGAGTTCGGTCTGTCCATTGCCCTGGACACCGGCCAGGCCGACGATCTCCCCGCCGGCGACGGTGAGGTCGATGCCGTCGACGACGAGTTGCCCGGCGGAGTTGGCGATGGTGACGTCGGACCGTTCGCGCCGGGCCTCAGCGTCGACCGGCGGCGGATCCTTCTCAACCGTCAACGACACCGCAC
>JAKDKP010000341.1 GCA_030453285.1 Propionibacteriales bacterium | reverse complement strand
GTACGTGGAGCTGGCCGTGGAGATCTTTGCCCTGTTGGCCGATGCGACCCGGGTCCGCATCATCTTGGCCCTGCGCGATTCCGACGAGCTGTCGGTGAACTCCCTGGCCGAGATCGTCGGCAAGTCGCCGGCATCGGTGTCCCAGCATCTGGCCAAACTGCGGATGGCTCGGATCGTGTCCACCCGTCAGGAGGGTGTACGGGTGTTCTATCGACTCGACAGCCAGCACGTACGCACCCTGGTGGCCGATGCGATCTTCCAGGCCGAACACACCCTCGATCCCGGCGCTCCGCGACATCACGCCCGCAGTGGTGGCCCGTCGTCGGCGTGAGGTGTGGGCCGTCGGTGGGCGGTGGCGACCGTCACCGGTGCAGGGTGGCGCCCTTGGTGGTCTTGTCGATGGCATTGCGGGGCCCGTGCACGGCCAGCCCGACAAGATCAAGATTGTCGGTCCGTACGACCCGGACCGCTCGACGGTTGTCGGCGTCGTTGCCGGTGGCAAACATGTCATGGGTGAAGATCGACAGATCGAGTTCGCGCCGGACCGCTCGGGCGTGGATCTCGGTCAACGTGGCGGCGGGGGCGGTGAAGATCAACACCGGCTGGCCGAACAGTGGCAGATAGGTGACCTCGTCGGCGTCGATGTACTGATCGCCCATCAGGCCGGGACGTGCGGCGGCGATCCCGCTGGCCAGGAAGGCCGTCACGTTGAGTTCCTGCCAGGTGGCCAGGTCGTCTCGGACGACGATGGCGATCTTGGTCATCGGGCGGCTGCCGGCGCCTGGGTGTTGATCATTCTGGATGTCGCTGCTCATGATTCCAGTGTCGGTCCGGTCCGTGCCTGCGGTCTTGTACGTTGTTGATGTGGTGACGGAGACGCGGATCCGTGCGTGGCGGCCCGAGGTCGACGGGGTCGCCGAGGTGTTCCACGCCGACTTCGCCGAGCACGCCTACCCGTCCCACACCCATGACACCTGGACCCTGCTGATCGTCGATGACGGCGTGGTGCGCTACGACCTCGATCGGCACGAGCACGGGGCCGTTGGGCGTCTGGTCACTTTGCTGCCACCCCACGTACCGCATGATGGTCGATCGGTCACGAGCGGCGGGTTCCGTAAGCGTGTCCTCTATCTCGAACCCGGCCAGCTCTCCCCAGAACTGATCGGGCAGGCAGTGGATCGTCCCGAGCTCGCCGACGCCGGACTGCGTCGGCAGATCGATCGGCTGCACCAGAGTCTGGCGCTGCCCGGCGAGGACCTGGAGTCGCAGAGTCGGCTTGCGCTGGTGCTGGAGCGGCTCACCCACCATCTCCGTGGCGTTCCCGACGTCATCGAGCCCGACGTCATCGAGGCGAGTCGGCCGGGCGTGGCTGCAGAGCTCCGCGGGCTGCTGGACGCGTCGGTGGCCGACGGGGTCGGGCTCGGAGTTGCGGCCCGGATCGTGGGGGTCACGCCAGCGCATCTGGTGCGCACCTTCACCGCGGCGTACGGGCTTCCCCCGCACCGCTACCTGATCGGGCGCCGGATCGATCTGGCGCGTCGGATGCTGTTGGACGGCGCCCGTGCCGGCGAGGTGGCCACGGCCGTCGGCTTCTTCGACCAGGCGCACCTGACCCGACACTTCCGCCGCATGGTGGGGACCACTCCGGGACGCTACGTCGCTGCCGGTGACGCGGCCTGATCCTGTCGGGCCGTCACGGTCGGGACACCAGGGTGGCCAGTCGTTCGGGGACCTGCAGACAGTACGAATCGGTCAACAGCTCGGCGAGCTCGTCGAAGTCGGTGTGCTCGTCGAGGATCATGCCGACCGAATTGCCGCCCCATCCGGATCGGAAGTACGGATGCCCGAGATGCTCGAACGCCATCACCTCGTCGGGGTCGGCCCGGAAGCTGATCCGGAACAGTTGGTCCTCGCCACCAAACACGTGGGCGATCGTGGCCTGACCCACCCGCCACCGGGTGCCGACCCACGCCTGTTCCTGCTGCACTTCTGGGAACTTGCGCATGATGCGATCCAGGCGTCGCAGCATACCCACCGGGACGTCGGGTCGTTCGGTCATGGGGGCAGCCTGCCACGTCACCCCGACAGTGAGGGCCAACTGGGGTCTGCGAGCAGTGCTACGGAGGATTCCGTTGGCGCCAGTCATCACTGCCCCGTGATCATCGCGATTGCAGCCTTGTGACGACAGCTTCGGCGACGGCACGGGCACTGCCGGGGTTCTGACCGGTGATCAGGTTGCCGTCGCTGGCAACGTGGGTCTCGAACGGCTTGTCGGCGATGCTGTAATTCGCGCCAAGCTTCTCAAGTTCGTCCTGAAGGCTGAACGGAACAGCATTCGCGCGTTGTGCTGCTTCCTCCTCGGCCCAGGAGAATCCAGTGACGTTCTTGTTCTTCACCAGCGCCTCACCATTGCTCAAGGGGACGTTCAACAACCCGGCCGGGCCATGGCAAACGGCCGAGACGATTCGGCCAGACTCGTAGAAGTTTGCCGTCAACTCTCCGAGGTCGTTGCCGCGGAAGTCAAACATGACTCCGTGCCCGCCGGTGAAATAGATGGCGTCGTAGTCCTCGACATTGACATCAGATGCCTTCCGCGTGCCCACGAGCAGGTCCATGAATTCACGGTCCTCGTAGCGTCTGTCGGTACCCAGCTCGCCGAGTACGTCGTGGGCCAGGCTCTCTGGGTCGAGTGGCACATAGCCGCCTGCGGGGCTGGCGATGGTCACATCGAAGCCACTGTCGGTGACATAGTCGTAGAAGTGCGTCAACTCTCCGAGCCACAGGCCAGTGCGCATGCCGACCTCTTCGTACTCGCGGACGTTGGTGACGATGGCCAGGATCTTGTTCGTTGTGATGATGGTCTCCTCTGTTCGTCGTTCAGGATTCTCTCGGGAACGCGGTATCGGTGACGGGGGTGCCGTCATCCCGTGCTTGGCGTGCTATCTGACTCAGGAGCGAGCGGAACAGTTCTTGCTTGGATGGTTCCAGGGCTTCGAGGAAAGTGGCCTCGGCCTGGGTGACGCGGGTCTCCAGTTCCTGCAACAGTCGAGCCCCCTGCGGTGTGACCACTACTGTGCGGATCCGCCGATCAATGGGGTCGGGTTGCCGGTCCACGAGTCCGGTTTCGACCAAATCGTCGATCACGTACGGGATCACCGAGCGGTCCACCCCCAGATAGTCAGCGAGCTGCACCTGTGTCCGGATGCGCTTGCGCATCACGGTGTAGAGGAGTTGGTAGCCGCGAGCGCCGCGTGGCAGGTCCGCAAAGACCGGCTCCACGTGAGCCTTGTAGTTGCGCATCAACATGGCCAGTGACCATCCGAGGTCGCAGTCCTCATGCTCGACGCCTTCATTCGCCACGCAGCGACACTACCCCGATATCGTATGTGCTACAACTCGAAGAGTCAGCAACTTAGTTGTCATTGAGTCACGAGCAGGGTTCGCTGAGGTGTCACCCACTGTTCGCTGCTGGCGTCGGCTCGGGCTGGCACGGTGGTGGCCATGACGAGCATTCCCCGCCGTACGGTCCTGCTGGGCGCAACCGTTGCGGTGGCCGCCGGAGCGACTCCCGCGATGGCCCGGGCGAGCACAGCGGTGCGGCCACTGGATCAGGCACACGCCCACAACGACTATGAGCATGATCGACCGTTGCTGAACGCGCTGGACAACGGCTTCACCTCGGTCGAGGCCGACGTGTGGCTGGTGGGCGATGAGTTGTACGTCGGCCACGACGGCCCGGACCTGACCCGTACGCTCCGCTCGCTCTATCTCGATCCGCTGCGCAGACGGATACGCGGCAACCGGCAACGTGTGTTTCGTGACCGGGACGCCCCGATCCGTCTGTTGGTCGACGTGAAGTCACCCGAGCCAGCCGCGTACGACGTGATCAACAAGCAACTGTCGGCCTACCCGGAGTTGATCACCGTCTGGCGCAACGGGCGCCGTTTCGACCGGGCGGT
>JAKDKP010000340.1 GCA_030453285.1 Propionibacteriales bacterium | reverse complement strand
CGTGGTGCTCTACACCGCCGGACGGTTCTGGATCGAAGCCCTGCGGATCGACAAGGTGAACGAGATCGGCGGGTTCCGGCTCAACAACTACACCTCGGTGATCATCTTCGTGCTGGCCCTGGCGTGGTTCATCTGGCTCTGCCGGCACCGGCCAGGGCTGGAAGAGGTGGTCGACGCCTCTGCCGATCCCGACGCTGCCGACAGGGCCGATGTCGACAGGGCCGATGTCGACAGGGCCGATGTCGACCGGGCCGATGCTGAACCGGCTGATGCGGGGGAGGACGATCCCGCGAAGGGTGGCGGATCGAAAGATTCTCCGTCGCGCGCCCCGGACACCCGGCCGACGAAGTAAGTCTTCCGGTCCTCCGTCGGCTCCGACGGGCGAGCAGGGCGTCAGGCCCGTTGTCCGCGATGTGGTCGGTGCCGCCCAGATGCTCCCAACCCATGGATTAGCATCATCGAGCCACGGGATTCGACGCCGCCGGCGAGCTGAGCTGCCGGAAGTCTTCGTGCGTCCGGCCGAGGATGAGGAGGACTCGATGACCACACCGCCACGGCCCACATCTCGGTCGAAGCAGGGCCTCTACGATCCGGCCAACGAGCACGACGCGTGCGGGGTGGCAATGGTGGCCACCTTGTCGGGCGTCCCGCGGCACGACATCGTCGCCAAGGGTCTGGTCGCCCTGGAGAACCTCGACCATCGTGGTGCCACCGGCGCCGACGCCGCCACCGGCGACGGTGCAGGCATCCTGCTGCAGGTTCCCGATGCCTTCCTGCGTGCGGTGTGCGGGTTCGAGTTGCCGCTGCAAGGCTCGTACGCCGTCGGGCTGGCCTATCTGCCCACCGACCCTGCCGCGGCCGACGCCGTACGGGAGCACATCACCACGATCGCCACGCAGGAGAATCTTCGCGTGCTCGGGTGGCGGCCGGTGCCGGTGGAGCCGGGCACCCTCAGTGAGCTGTCGCGCTCGTCCATGCCGCGCTTCGAGCAACTCCTGGTCGCCGGAGCCGCGCCCGTGCAGGGGATGGCGTTGGAGCGGATGGCGTACGTGCTGCGGCAGCGGTCCCACCACGAGGCGAACACCTACTTCGCCTCGTTGTCGTCCAGAACCCTTGTCTACAAGGGAATGCTGACCACCAGCCAGCTCGGTGAGTTGTATCCCGATCTGTCGGACGAGCGGATCGCCTCGGCCCTGGCCGTGGTGCACTCGCGGTTCTCGACCAACACCTTCCCGGACTGGAAGCTGGCGCACCCGTTCCGGATGATCGCCCACAATGGCGAGATCAACACCGTGCGCGGCAACCGCAACTGGATGCGGGCCCGCGAGGAATTGCTGGCCTCTTCGGTCATCCCCGGAGATCTGGAACGGATCTTTCCGGTCTGCGATCCGGAGGCGTCGGACTCGGCCTCCTTCGACCAGGTGCTCGAGTTGCTCCACCTGGGTGGGCGATCGTTGCCACATGCGGTGCAGATGATGATGCCGCCGGCCTGGGAGAACGACGACACCCTGCCTGAGGAGGTGCGCGCCTTCCATGCCTTCCACGCATGCCTGATGGAGCCATGGGACGGCCCGGCCTGCGTGGTGTTCACCGACGGCACCCAGGTGGGTGCGGTACTGGACCGCAATGGGTTGCGTCCGGGGCGGTACTGGGTGACCGATGACGGACTGGTGGTGCTTGCCTCGGAGTCGGGGGTGCTGGACCTGCCGGTCGAGTCGGTGATCAAGAAGGGCCGCCTCACACCGGGCACGATGTTCCTGGCCGACCTCGCCGAGCATCGGCTGATCGACGACGCCGAGATCAAGCAGCAACTCGCTGGTGCCGCCCCGTACGGGGAATGGTTGTTGGCTGGACGGCTTCGACTGTCCGATCTGGCCGATCGCGAACACACCGTGCACAGCCACGCCTCGGTCATCCGCCGTCAGCAGATCTTCGGCTACACCTCAGAGGAATTGCGGGTCGTGCTCGCCCCGATGGCCATCACCGGTGGGGAGCCGATCGGTGCCATGGGCACCGACACGCCGATCGCGGCGCTCAGTCACCGACCACGCCTGCTGTTCGACTACTTCACCCAACTCTTCGCCCAGGTGACGAATCCACCTCTCGACGCGATCCGTGAGGAACTGGTCACCACCCTGGCCAACCGGATCGGCCCGGAGTGGAACCTGTTGGATCCCGGCCCGGCCTCCTGTCGGCAGATCGTGCTGCCCTTCCCGGTGATCAACAATGACGACCTGAGCAAACTGGTCAAGATCAACACCGACGGAGACATGCCCGGCTATGCCACCCATGTGGTGCGCGGCCTGTACGACGTCAACGGCGGAGAAGAGGCCCTGACTGCCAGGCTGGACGAATTGATGTCCGAATGCTCGGCGGCGATCGGTGAAGGTGCCCGGACGATCATCCTGTCCGATCGGCACTCCACCGCCGAGCAGGCGCCGATCCCGTCCCTGCTGCTGACCTCAGCGATCCACCACCACATGGTCCGGGAGAAGACCCGGACCAAGGTGGCCCTGGTGGTCGAAGCCGGGGACGTCCGCGAGGTGCACCACGTCGCCCTGCTGATCGGGTACGGGGCGGCCGCGGTCAATCCGTACCTGGCGATCGAGTCCGCCGAGGACCTGGCCCGCCAGCAGGTGTACGTCCATGTCGAGCCCGAGCAGGCCGTGGCGAACGTCGTTCGTGCCCTGGGCAAGGGTGTGCTGAAGGTGATGAGCAAGATCGGCATCTCCACCGTGGCCTCGTACTCGGGAGCGCAGATCTTCGAGGCGCTCGGGTTGTCGTCGGAGCTGGTCGACCGGCACTTCACCGGCACCACCAGCAGGCTCGGTGGCATCGGCATTGCCGAGATCGCCGAGGAGATCCACCAACGTCACCTGATCGCCTATCCGTCGGACGGCATCCCGCTGGCGCACCGCACGCTCGACGTGGGTGGTGAGTACCAGTGGCGGCGCGAGGGTGAGGACCACCTGTTCGACCCTGAGACGGTGTTCCGGCTGCAGCATTCCACCCGCACCCGCCGATACGACATCTTCGGCGCCTACACCGCCCGGATCGATGATCAGTCCGAGCGGCTGATGACCCTGCGCGGGCTGCTGGGCTTCAACTCCACCCGCACCCCGGTGCCGATCGAGGAGGTCGAACCGGTCAGCGAGATCGTCAAGCGGTTCTCCACCGGCGCGATGTCGTACGGATCGATCAGCCAGGAAGCGCACGAAACCTTGGCCATCGCGATGAACCGGTTGGGTGGCAAGTCGAACACCGGCGAAGGTGGCGAGGACCCGGACCGGCTGCATGACCCCGCCCGGCGATCGGCGATCAAACAGGTCGCCTCGGGACGGTTCGGTGTCACCAGCGACTACCTGGTGAACGCCGACGACATCCAGATCAAGATGGCGCAGGGTGCCAAGCCGGGGGAGGGTGGCCAACTCCCCGGACCCAAGGTGTATCCGTGGGTGGCCAGCACTCGGCACTCCACCCCCGGGGTCGGACTGATCTCCCCGCCACCACACCACGACATCTATTCGATCGAGGATCTCAAGCAACTCATCCACGACCTGAAGTCGGCCAACCCGGTCGCGCGTGTGCACGTCAAACTCGTCGCCGAGGTCGGGGTCGGCACGGTCGCGGCCGGTGTCGCCAAGGCGAAGGCGGACGTGGTGCTGATCTCCGGTCACGACGGCGGCACCGGTGCGGCGCCGCTGACCTCGCTCAAGCATGCCGGTGGGCCGTGGGAGCTCGGTCTGGCCGAGACCCAGCAAACCCTGCTACTGAACGGATTGCGGGACCGTGTCACCGTCCAGGTCGACGGTCAACTCAAGACCGGCCGTGACGTGGTGGTGGCGGCTCTGCTGGGGGCCGAGGAGTACGGCTTCGCCACTGCCCCGCTGGTGGTGAGTGGTTGCGTGATGATGCGGGTCTGCCATCTGGACACCTGCCCGGTGGGCGTGGCCACGCAGAACC
>JAKDKP010000004.1 GCA_030453285.1 Propionibacteriales bacterium | reverse complement strand
GATTTGAACGTTCCTACGTACTTACGTACTATTACCTCATGACCTCCTCACTGAAGAACCTGGAAGCACGGGTCGCCGCACTGGAGGAACGACTGGCCGAACCGACCACGACGGTCGCACCCCAGGACGACTTCTGGGCACTCGAAGCCCTCGAACGACATCATCCTGACACCGTGATGGTGGTCGGCTCGGTGGGATTGCCCGACAGCGGTTCAGCGCGCTGGCAGTATGGCTTGTCGCGCGATGCCCTGGCCGATCGCGACTGGTCCAGTGCCACCTCGGCGCTTGACGCACTGGCCAACCCGGTACGCCTCTCCCTGCTGCAGTTGATCTTCAGCGGCACACGCAGCACCGCCGATCTGGCCCACCAGGACGGCCTGGGCACCACGGGGCAACTGCATCATCACCTGCGGGCACTGATCGCCGGCGGCTGGCTGCACTCCACCTCACGTGGCCACTACGAGATTCCACCGGAGCGGATCGTCCCTCTGCTGGCCATCCTGACCTCGACCACGATCTGACCCCCTTCCCAGACAGGAGCTGTACCCATGACGACGTCCTTCACCCCGGCACCCCCTGGACCGCCGGCATCCCAGGCGACCACTTCTCGACGAACCCTGCTGCTGGCCGCGATCACCCTGATGATTGTCGGACTGCTGGTGGGTTGGTTGCTCGGGCCGCAACATCAACAACTGTCCAACGCCACCGCGGGTGACCAGGCACTGGCCGACAGGACGCGCGCGGTGCTCGACAACGACAACGGGTTGCGTGGGCAGGTGGTCGCCGAGATCACGCCCGAGGGGTCCCGATGGGCCGGTATCGGGTCCGCCGGTGCTGATCTTGGTGGCCCGGCACCAACCGATCAGACTCCGTTCGAGCTCGGATCGATCACCAAGACCTTCACCGCTTCGCTGTACCAGCAAGCCATCGACAAGGGCGAGGTGAATCCGCAGGACAAGCTCAGCCAGCATCTCCCCGAGCTCGCCGGCACGCCAGCCGGTGGGGCGACCCTTGAGTCCCTGTCCCAGCACACCTCAGGGCTGCCGAGCCTGACCACACAGACGGCGGCCGAGTCATTGCTGCCACAGATCACCAACGAGAACTTTTACGGCCCCGCGACCATGGAGCGCGAGCTGGCGCGGGCCGGCACGACACCGCTCAGCAATCCAGGTCAGTACGGATACTCCAACCTCGGCGTCGCCCTGTTGGGTCACGCCATGGCGCGGGCGGCCGATGCTCCGGACTGGTCCACCCTGGCGCGACAGCGGGTGCTTGATCCGATGGGAATGACCAGCACCACCTTCGCCGCTACCGAGGAACAGATTCCTGCCGACGCCGCCGTTGGCCATCTGTACAACGGCGTACGGGCACCTCGCTGGGTGGGTGAGTTCTATCTGCCTGCGGGTACGTCGACCTTCATCACCGCAGCTGATCTTGCTCGCTGGGGCGAGGCGCTGCTGGCCGGCACGGCACCCGGGGCTGCCGCCATGGAACCCGTCATCGACATCGAGGAAGGCACCAAGATCGGCCGGATCTGGACGACCACCACCGGTCAAGGTCAGACCTACACCTGGCACAACGGCGGCACCGGCGGATTCCGTACCCAGTTGATGCTCGACCGGGAAGATGGGCGTGGCTATCTGATCTTGAGCAACACCACTCGCTGGGTCGACACCCAGGCCGTGCGCCTGATCAATTCCCAGGGTGATCAACTGGCCGAAGTGCCACCGACCGCGGGCGAGAACCCGATGGCGGGATGGATCAGTTACGGCATCGCCGCCCTGTTGATGCTGTCGAGCCTGTGGACCGCCTTCCGGGCCAAGCACCGGTTGTCCCTCATCGGCGGCCTGCTGATCGCCGTGGGAGCGCTGGCGCTGGGTTGGGTCGCCGGGCCGTGGGACGTCGTGGGTGGCTGGGTGTACGGATTCCTGCTCGGCGGAGTGATCATTGCCGTCGCCCAGTCCGTACGGCGTTGGCCGACAGTCCCCGTACGGCCAAAGAAGTGGTTGGTGCCCGCCATCGGCTCACTGATCTTCAGCGCTGTAGTGATGGTTGCCCTGTTCTTCCTCTTCTGAACAGCAGACCACAAACGGCGGCCCGGAGCTGATGCTACGGGCCGCCATTGTGCTTCATGATCAGAATCGATCAGGCCAGCGCGCCGTCGGACTCACCCGGGCGGACCTGCGTCATCGAGGCATCGATCTCGGCGCGACCGAGCATGTCGGACATCTTGCGCCGACGGTTGCGGGGGATCAGGGTCACCACTGTGCCCTCCCGACCGGCGCGACCCGTACGACCCGAACGGTGCAGGTAGGTCTTGTAGTCATCAGGCATGTCGGCCTGGACGACCAGCGCGATGTCGTCGACGTGGATGCCGCGAGCAGCCACATCGGTGGCGACCAGGACCTGCTTGCGTCCTGAAGTCAGCATGGCCAGATTGCGGCTGCGCCGGGCCTGGGTCAGGTTGCCGTGCAGACTGGTGGCACCGATGCCGGCGTGCTCCAGCTCGTCGGCCAACCGCTCAGCGTACGCACGCGTCCGGGCGAAGATCAGGGTCCGCCCGTCGCGGGACGCCAACTCGTTGATCAACTCGGACTTGTCATGGTTGTCCACGACGAGCACCCGGTGATCAATGGTGGAGGACGCCTGGTCCTCCCCGGCCACCTCGTGCACCGACGGGTTCTCGAGGAATTCCTTGATCAGCGCAGCGACTCCTGAGTCCAGGGTTGCCGAGAACAGCAGCTTCTGGCCGTCCGGAGCGCACAGCCGGAGGATCCGCTGCACCGGCTCGAGAAAGCCGAAGTCGCACATCAGGTCGGCCTCGTCGAGCACGCTGATCTGCACCTCGGACAAGTCGAGACGACCCTGCTCAATGAGGTCCTCGATCCGGCCGGGGGTGCCGATCACGATGTCGACGCCGCGGTCCAGCGCACGCACCTGCTTGAACTGCGGCACACCGCCGTAGATCTGTGTGGTGAACAGCCCCATCACGTTGGCGATGGGTTGCACGGTCCGGTCGATCTGCAACGCCAACTCACGCGTCGGGGCCAGGATCAGCGCCTGCGGCTTGCGCCCGTACTTGCGCTTCTGCCCACCGGACATGCCGAGCAGGCGCTCGACCAGCGGCGCACCGAACGCGATCGTCTTGCCCGAGCCGGTCTTGCCGCGGCCCAGGACGTCACGGCCCTGCAGCACCTCGGGGATGGTGGCGGCCTGAATCGGGAACGGCTTCTCGGCCCCCAGGTCGCTCAGGACGCCGACGATGCGACGACCCAACCCGAGATCGCCGAAGGTGACATCGGCGACGTCCTCGGCCTGAACGGCGCTGGCCTGCAGCCGGTCGAGTACGACGTCCTCGGCAGGGACGAACTTCGGGGCATCCGAGCGATCGAAGTCCCGACGGGCCGGGCGCTCGTCACGGTTGAAGTCCCGACGCGGCCGGTCGTCACGCTTGAAGCTCCCGCGGTCATCCCGGGTGAATTCACGACGCGCAGGACGCTCATCCCGATTGAAGCTGCCACGATCATCACGCTTGAACCCACCACGATCATCACGGGTGAACTCACGACGCGCCGGACGCTCGTTGCGACCGAAGCTCCGACGCTCGTCGCTACGGCCCTCGCTGCGCTCGGGGCGTTGGCCCTGCTGGTCGCGGAACTCCTGGCGGGTGCCCCACTCGCTGCGGCCGCGGCCGGTGGTGCGCGCCTTGCGGGCGTCGCGGGCAGACTTCTCCTGTGGGGTCCATCGCTTCTTGATCTTGGAAGACTTGGCGGCGTGCTTGGCTGGGCGCTCTGAAGGCATGGGTGTTTGATCCCTACGTCGGTTCGGCGTCACGGCATGCTGCCGTCACGTGGTGTGGGCGTTGCGCGCTCGATGTGGCTGGGCAACAGAGTCCCGGTCGGTCGTGTCCCGGGGGGTCGATTTCGATGCAATCTCGTCGCGGTGTTTCTCGGGAGGCCTGTCTCCCCTATCGACGAGAACCGGACCCTGACCTCACACAACCAATCTGCAGCTGATCATTCATCCTGCAGTGCCAAGAGCCGACCGAGACAGTGTACGGCCCGAGCCTCCCGGTCACCAAAACGCGCGTTGACTCCTCCACGACATCCACGATGGTCGAACCGCTGACCCCTCCCACGATGCCGGCCAGGATTGGGTCGTACGGCCTGCCTGGACAGCTCATCTGGTGAAGCTCGAGCAGAATCTATAGTGACGATTGTTCCCGTGACCGCTGTTCGAGCGAGTGGGCTCGCGACCCACTCCGAAAGGTACCGACGTTGAGACCCTCCGAGCCTGCTGCCTCCCGATCCCGAAGGCTCGATGCGACCGACGTTGCTCGCGTGGCCGTGTTCGCTGCGATCGTCGCCGTACTGGGGTTGCCGGGTGGGTTCACCATTTTCGGAGCCGTGCCGATCACAGCGCAGACACTCGGTGTGATGCTGGCCGGCGCGATCCTCGGCCCGTGGCTCGGTGCGCTGTCGATGACGGTCTTGCTGACACTTGTCGCCGTCGGCCTGCCGTTGCTGGCGGGTGGCCGCGGAGGAATCGGGGTTTTCCTCGGCCCTTCTGCCGGGTATGCCCTCGGATGGATCGCCGGGGCCCTGGTGATCGGCCTGATCGTGCATGCGAGGAACCGCAAGCCGACCTCACCGAACACGCTCCTCGGCGTTGTCGTCGGCGGCATCCTCGTCGTCTATGCGGTCGGGATCCCCGTGCAGAGCGCCGTGACGCGCTTGCCACTGGCCGAGACTGCTCTGACCAGCATGGTCTTCCTCCCCGGCGATCTCGTGAAGGCCGCTCTCACCACCGTGATCGTCACCACCCTCGTACGAGGGTATCCACGAGCATTCCGCCGCACCTGGGAGGCCGCGTCCCCGAATCGAGACCGGGTTCTCACCCGGTGATCACCACCCTCGACGACCGTTCGCCGACGCTGCTCGACGAGCTCCACTCCGTACGCGAGACTCGCCGGGTGCCTCTGGTGATGGACGCGCGATGGTCACCGGCACACCGGAGCGCCGTGCTCACCGCCGCCTCGGGAGCGGTCCTTCCCTCCACGGCCGCGTGGGCGACGCTCACGTCCGGCAGCAGCGGATCGCCCCGGATCGTTCTCCGCTCGGCGGCATCCTGGCAGGAGTCGTTCCACACCGTGGCGGGCTTGCTGGCGGCGTCTCCCGGGGACGGGATTCTGCTGCCGGCACCGCCGTCGGTTTCGCTCACCCTGTTCTCGCTCGCCCACGCGCTCGATGGTGGGCCGAGACCGGTCATGGGCCCGGTGCATGAAGGTACGGTGCGCAGCTCCGCAGCCACGTGCTTCCACGGCACCCCGCACGGATTGCGTGCCGTACTCGACGCCGGGGCGCCACCGACGCTCCGCACGGCGTTGGTCGGCGGTTCTCATCTCGATGCCGTGCTGCGGGCGAGGGTCGAGGCGGCCGGCATCGGTGTCATCTCCTACTACGGGGCGGCGGAACTCTCCTTCGTCGCCGTCGACGAGGGCGAGGGCCTCCGCCCATTCCCCGGAGTCGATCTGGAGATCCGCGACACAGAGCTGTGGGTTCGCTCACCGTTCGTCGCACTCGGTTATGTCGGCTCCGCCGGTCCCTTGCGGCGAGACGGCGACTGGGCAACAGTCGGCGACCGAGCCGAACTGGTGGGCGGACGGCTACGGCTCCTCGGGCGTACCGACGATGCCATCCTGAGCGCTTCTGCCACCATCATCCCCGACGAGGTCGAAGAGGCGCTCCGCATGATCCCCGGCGTCCGTGACGCCATCGTGTTCGGGCTTCCCCGTGACCGTGTGGGGGCCCTGGTCGCCGCCATCGTGGAATTCGACCATCCCGTACCCGCCGAGGACCTGCGCCGTTCCTGCCAGGAGAGCCTGTCGTCGGCGCATCGTCCGCGGTGCTGGTTCGTGGGCGAGCTTCCACGGACACCGTCGGGCAAACCTGCCCGAGCAGAGGCGGTACGTCGGGCACTGGCCGGGGAGGTACCACGCCTTGCGCTCTGACCCCGACCCCGTCATCATCGCCGCACGGCGCACGCCGATCAGCACCCGCAACCGCGCGCTGGCCGGCCACCGAGTGGAGCAGTTGGCGGCACCGATCATCCGAGTCGCCCTGGACGACGTTCGCGCCGAGACTTGCGCACCCGTGACGATCGCCGATGTTCTGCTGGGCAATTGCATGGGGCCAGGTGGCAACCCGGCACGAGTCGCCGCCCTGGCGGCGGGCCTCGGCACGGAAGTTCCCGGCGGCACGATCGATCGACAGTGCGGTAGCGGTCTCGCCGCCATCGTGGACGCCGCGTGCGCGATCCGCGCCGGTGACGACCGGATGCGGGTCGCCGGCGGAGTCGAAAGCGCTTCGACGGCACCGGTGCGATCACTGAACGGCGTCCCCTATGACCGGGCACCGTTCGCTCCCGACGGATTCCCCGATCCGGACATGACCCGGGCCGCGCAGAATCTCGCAACCCATGACGGCATTTCTCGCGCCAGACAGGACACACACGCGGCACGCAGTCATGTCCGAGCCCGTGCCGCTCTCGCAGCGGGCCGTTTCGCCGCAGAGCTCGTACCGCTCGCTGGCCTCGACCACGACGATGCGATCGGCCGGGCCGAGCCGCTCCTGCACCGGCTGCGCCCGTTGTTTCCCGACGGTACGTTGACCGCCGGCACCTCGACCCGCATCAGCGACGGCGCGGCCGTCGTGATCGTCGCCTCCGCGGGCATCGCCCCCGGCCTCGCGCTCCGATCCTCGGCCATCGTCGGCTGCGACCCGGCGTTGCCCGGCATCGGAGCCGCCCCCGCCGTACAGGCCGCACTACGTACGGCAGGCCAGCGCATCGCCGACTGCGCCGCGTTCGAGATCGTGGAGGCCTTCGCGGGGCAGAGCCTGGCCGTGCTTGACCGGTTGGGAATCGCCGATGACGATCCGCGGGTCTGCGCTGACGGCGGGGCCCTGGCGCTCGGGCACCCGTGGGGGGCGAGCGCAGCAGTGAGTGTCGTGCGACTGTTCAGCCGTCTCGTGCGCGCGGGCGCGCCGACCGGCACGGTGGGTGTCGCTGCGGCATCGGTTGGTGGGGGCCTGGGGATCGCCGCGGTCTTCGAGGTCGTGCGATGAGCATCCAGCTCTCCGGAGTTCGCGTACGCCTGGGCGAGAACGACGTGCTCCGCAACGTCTCGCTCGATCTCGACGCGCGTACGGGTGCCGTCATCGGTGAGAACGGCTCAGGCAAGTCGACCTTCGCCCGACTCCTCGGCGGCCTGATCTCGCGGACCGAGGGCACGGTGCGGGTGCTCGGGCTCGACCCGGGCACACAGGCAAGACAACTACGCCGTCGTACGGCGTTCCTCTTCAGTAACCCGGACGCCCAGATCGTGATGCCGACGGTCGCCGAGGACGTCGCGTTCTCGCTGCGCGGCAGTGGGTTTGGTCCGGACGAACTCAAGGATCGGGTCAACACGACCCTCAACCGCTTCGGCCTCGCTGCCCTCGCCGAGCACTCCTCGCACGACCTGTCCGGAGGGCAGAAACAACTCCTCGCCCTCAGCGGCTCCTTCGTCCGATGTCCCGAGTTGGTCATCGCCGATGAACCGACAGCCTTTCTCGACGCTCGAAACGCCCGCCACGTGGCCGATCATCTCTTCCGCGACACTGGTCATCGCCTGGTGCTCGTCACGCACGACCTCACCCTGGCGCAGCGGTGCGACACCGCCGTGCTCTTCGCAGACGGCCGCATCCGTACCGTCGGCGCGCCCGGCACCGTCGTCGCCGAGTATGAACGGATGCTCGAATGCTGAGCCTCTACCTTCCCGGTGACGGCGTGCTGCACCGCATGCCCCCTGGCCCCAAGATCCTCACGCTCCTGGCACTCGTGCTCGGAGTCTCGCTGCTGCCCGCGGCATGGTGGGCGGCATGTGCTGCGGCGGCCATGTGCGTCATCGCGTACGCCGTCGCGGGCCTGGGCGATGGGGCCGTCGGCATGAGGCAATTCGGACGTCAGGTCTTCGCCATCCGATGGATTGCCGGATTGACGATTGTCGGCCAGCTCATCTTCCTCGGACCGGAGCCGGCGGTGGCCAACACCGCCCGAGTCTGCGCCGCCATCATCATCGCCGCACTGCTCGTTCTCACCACACGCGTCACCACGCTGCTCGACACGCTCGAACGCGCGCTCCGCCCCCTCGAATTCGTCCGGCTCGACCCGCAGCGGGCAGCCCTACTGCTGACTGTGACCATCACGACGGTGCCGGTGCTGGCCGGACTGGCACGTCAGGTACGCGAGGCACAGCGGGCGCGCGGCTCCTCCGGCGGACTGCGCACCTTCGCCGTTCCGTTCCTCGTGATGGCACTGAAGCACGCCGACGAACTCGGCGACGCCCTGGCCGCCCGGGGTGTGGGATGAACGATCAGCGGCCGCGCATCCTCGGACCGACGATCGACGATGAAACCCGCTGCACCCACTATCGGACCGCACTCGACGTGATCGCCATCCGGTTCGCGTGCTGCGACGAGTTCTACCCCTGCCATCTCTGCCACCTCGAGACCGCTGACCATCCGGCCGAACAGTGGCCCGTCACAGACCGTGACACCCGCGCGGTGGTCTGCGGAGTGTGCCGACACCTGCTGACCATCGACGTCTACCTCGTTGCCGACTCGTGCCCCTCATGCGATGCCGCATTCAACCCGCGATGCCGTCTTCACCACGAGCTCTACTTCCAGAGCTGAACGAGGGGACGTCTGAACGTGGGGACACTGAAACAGCATGTGCCCGGGCAGGAATCCCTGCAGCGACACCGCCCCAGGAACATGGTGCAAGGGGAATTGTGTTGTCAGATCGCTGCGCGATCCGACAGTTGCCGAGCCCCGGTACGGAGCCACCGCAGCCGAAGTTGATCAAGGTCGGTCAGCAGGGCTCGAGCGGTGTCGATCCGCTCGTCGAACGCACGAGCGGCTGCCCTGATCGGCGCAGGTTGATCCTGGGCAAAGCGATACCAGTCCTCACGACCCCGGTCGGCTCCGGCATCGTGTTGCAGAGCCAGCAAGGCACGCGGCACCGGGGGCAACCGACAGGTGATGCCCCGTCGCCTGGCGACCTTCCGAACAGCGGCGCCGATGGAGCGGAGCGTCCTCACCGCTTCGTCCATGTCGCGGCCCTCTGAGGAGGTCTCGCTCACCAGGCCGGGTGGCACCCGGCGCCCCTCGGCCACATAGCGCCCGAAGGTCTCAACCACCTCGTCCATCGCCTCGGCCAGAGTGATCAACCGTTGCTGATCGGCAAGGGTGCCGTCCAACTCGGCTGCCGCGTCGGCGCGACGATCGGCCAGACCCGCCAGTGACTTCCGCACTGGATTCCCAGCCCGAATCAAGGCATGTTCCACCTCGAACATTGCCGCAGCCAACTCCTCGTCAACTCCTGCCAGCCGAGCAAGGCGCTGTTCAAGCCGATCCCGCGTCGCCTGACAGTCCTCCAGATCGGCGTGGATGCCCTCGAGTTGAGCGCGCAATCGCAGCACCAACCCCTCCTGGCGATCAACGTCCTCGGCCCTGGTCCCCCGGACAGCGGAATACAGCCGGGCCACCGAAACCCGATGGAGCGCGGCGAGCTTCTCCTCCGCGGAGTGACCCGCTGCCTCGGCCTCGGCGCTCCGGCGTTCCAAGGCGGCCGCGCGGTCACGTACCGATCCCAGCTCTTCGCTGGTCCGCACAGCGTCGTCCCGCAAGGTCAGCAGCCGTTCCAACTCGTTGATGCGCTCGGTCGGCTGATCATGGTGTGAGCTCCGCGACGTGGGATCTCCCGGCTCAGAAGTCATCTGTCATCTCCTTCGCGTCGCCGGAAGCCCAGATGCAGGCGATCAAGTCCGCACCACTCCAACCGAGCCGCTCGGTGCTCCAGCGGCTCGACTAGCGGTCGTTGCGGGGATAGACCTGCCCGGCGACGTAGCGACGATACATCTCCTCGGTCACCCCACCGTTGGCGATGATCTCGGTATAGAAGCGGCCGCTGTCCTTCATCGTGCGCTGCTGTGTTTCATGATCAAGATGCACCAGCCCGAATCGAGGCGTCTCCCCCGAGGCCCACTCCCAGTTGTCGACGAAGCACCAGTGGTAGTACCGCTCGATCGGCAGGTCCGAGGACACCACGGCCTGCAGATGCTCGTGGATGAACCGTGAGCGATAGCGGTCCCGGTTGTCGCACACCCCGTTCTCGGTGATCCAGATCGGTGCGTCATAACGCTTGTGGGCCCACCGGGCCACATCGACAAGTCCCTGGGAGTGGATCTCCCACCCCAGATCGGTGACCGGCACGTTCGCAGCGGTGGAGTCATCGATGTGCACCACCGTGCTCCGCGAGTAGTAGTTGATCCCGATCACGTCGTAGTACCGGCCCGGCCGGATCGACCGCGGTCTGCGCATCGGCAGTTTGAACCGACCAGTGCACATCGCCTCGGTGATCGCATCCTGGAACATGTACTCGACGAACCAGCTCAATCCGTGATGCCAAGGGCTCCAGTACAGGGCCGGCTGGAACGGGCGTAGGTGCTGCGCAACGCCGACCACCGCGTGTGACTGGAGCTCGTGGATCAGCTCGTACGCCAGGATGTGCGCGGTCGCCAACCGATTGAAGATCTTCACCACGTGCCGCAAGCTCTGCTTCCCGGGCGGAAACAGCCCAGCAAAGTAGCCGCCGGTGACGTACACGTTCGGTTCGTTGATGGTGATCCAGTCGCTGACCAGATCACCCAGCTCGCTGACCACCAACCGGACGTACCGAAGGAAGATCACCACCCCGGCAGGGTGCTCGAAGGCGCCCATGTTCTCGAACCAGCTCGGATGGCTGAAGTGGTGCAGGGTGACCAGCGGGCGGATCCCGTACGAGATCAGGGCGGTCAGTTCGTCGCGATAGCGCTGCAGGGCCGCCTCGTCGAGCACCCCCTGGCGTGGTTCGATCCGGCTCCACTCCAGACTCATCCGGTAGTGCTGCACGCCCATGCCGGCGAGCAGTTCGGTGTCCTCGCGCCACCTGTTCCAGTGATCCCCGGTGTCCTCGGGTGTGGACCCGTCGGCGATCCGGCCGCGTTGACGCGCCCAGTCGTACCAGTTGTTGTTGCGGTCACCACCCTCGATCTGCACCGCGGCGGTCGAGACGCCCAGCTCCAGTCCGTTCAAGTCGAATCCGGTCATGCGCCCTCCCTGGTCAGGACCCGCGATCCCCCGTCAGGACCATGATCTTTCGGCAGACTGCGATTCCGCCTCGGAATCATGATCATTGTGCGCCAGTCGAGCGGCCGTCCGACATCGGGTCCGGCTCAGTCCGCCACGGCGGCGACGGCTTCAACCTCCACGAGTTGATCCTCGTATCCCAGGACGGTGACCCCGAGCAGGGTGCTCGGGACCTCGTGAGCCGCGAAGGCGGCGTGCACCACGTCCCAGGCAGCGACCAGATCACTGCGGCGATCAGACGCCACCAACACGCGAGTGCTGATCACATCGGTGAGGTGGGCACCCGCTTCAATGAGCGCCTGCTCAAGGTTCGCAACGCAGGGCAGCGGCCTGGGCGGCATGATCACCGGCAACGGTTCGGCCTTCGGCGTCCAGCGGGCAAGCCCCGGCCAAGAAGATCAGCCGCGTCCCGACCGGAGCCGTCGCGGCGTGTGCGTACGGGGCGGCGGCCAGCGTCGATGAGCGCAACAGGCGGACGGAACTGGGCATGAGGTGATGATGACACAGGCCCGCCGAACATCGGCAGCCAGCGGGCCACGGGTGTCACCATGCTCCGGCAGTGCGCCTCAGCGTGCCGCTTCTCGGTACGAAGCCACGGACCCGGCAAGACGAGTCAGGCGTCATCGGTGGTCTGGAGCACCAACCGATACCCCATGCCGGCCTCGGTGATCAGGAATCGCGGGCTGCCGGGGACCGGTTCGAGCTTCTTACGGAGCTGCGCGACGTACAGCCGGAGGTAGCCGGTGTCGGTGATGTGCTCGGAACCCCAGATCTCGGTGAGCAGCATCTGACGGGTGACGAGATTGCCGACATTGCGGATCAGGATCTCCAGCACCTGCCACTCGGTGGGGGTGAGCCGGACCTGCTGAGGCTGACCGGATCCGGTCCTGATCACGCTGCGCGCGGCCAGGTCGACGGTGACGTCGCCGAAGGTGACCACTGGTGCGGACTCATGATGCGGCACCCGTCGCGTGAGAGCCCGGATGCGAGCCAGCAGCTCCTCGATCGAGAAGGGCTTGGTGACGTAGTCGTCGGCGCCGGCATCGAGGGCATCGACCTTGTCGGCGGCACCGGTTCGTCCCGACACGACCAGAATCGGCGCCGTTGACCATCCTCGTACGGCCTCGATCACCTCGATCCCGTCCAGCTCGGGCATGCCCAGGTCCAGCATGTAGATGTCGGGGTGATGATCAACAGCAACGCTGATCGCCTCGGCTCCATTGGCGGCGGTGACCACCTCGTACCCCTTGGCCCCCAGGGTGATCCTCAGGGCACGCAGGATCTGGGGGTCGTCGTCGGCGATGAGGATCTTCATCGAAGCTTCCCTTCGGTTTCCGGCTCCGACCGTACGGACTCGGCTCCGGCAGGGTCGACCACGGGCCCACCCGACTCGGCCAGGGTGACGACCATGGTGAGCCCCCCGCCGGGAGTGTCTTCTGGACTCAGGGTGGCGCCCATGCCTTCGACGAACCCCTTGGACAGGGCCAGACCGAGCCCGAGGCCGGTGGAGTTGTCGGTGTCCCCCAGTCGTTGGAACGGGACGAACACGTCGTCGCGACGGTCCGCCGGGATGCCCGGCCCATGATCGATGATCCGGATCTCGACCTGGCCGGCGAAGGCGCTGGTCGTGATCCGGACCCGGACTCCCGGTGGCGCATGCCGAACGGCGTTGGTGAGCAGGTTGACCAACACCCGTTGCAGCAACACCGGGTCGGCCATCACCGAACCGATGCCCGGATCAAGATCAAGTTCCACCTGCTCGGGACCAAGGTCCAGCTCGTCCAGAGCCGGCACGATTGCGTCGGCGGGATCGACCGGCGCGACGGCGACGGCCAGGACGCCGGCCTGCAATCGGCTGACGTCGAGCAGATCGGTGACCAGGGTGGCCAGCGTCGCCAGGCTCTCGTCGGCGGTGATCAGCAGCTCATCGCGATCGGTGTCACTCAACGTCCCGCCTGCCTCACGCAACCCGCTGACCGCCGCCGTAGCAGCAGCCAGGGGACGCCGCAGGTCATGGCTCAAAGCCGACAACAGGGCCGTACGGACCCGGTCCGTTGCGGCGAGCGGCCCCACCTCGCTGGCGGTCTCGGCCAGGTCGCTGTGCTCGAGCGCAGCCTCCAACTGGACGACGATGACCGCCAGCAGCCGACGCTCGGACGAGACCAGATCAGAGCCGTACAACTCCAAGGAGGCGCGATCACCCACCGCGACGACGGTGAACTCGGCCCCGGTGTGTTCACCGTCGGCGGCCAGCACCTCCTGGTCCCGGATCAGCCGCACCGCGGTGAGCCCGAAGGCTTCCCGGGTCCGGTCCACCAGCGCCTGGATCGCCCCCTGGCCGCGGAGCACACTGCCCGCGACGGTGGCGAGCAGTTCGGCCTCGGTGGCGGCTCGTTGCGCGGCCCGATTCCGGCGGGCGGCACGGTCCACGACGAGGCTGACCAGCAGCGCGATGATCACGTAGAGCCCCAGCGCCAACGCATGGTTGGGGTCGCTGATGGTGACGGTGTAGATCGGCTGGATGAAGAAGAAGTCAAGGGTCAGACCCGAGAGCACCGCGGCAAACAACGCCGGCCACAGACCGCCGACCAGGGCCACGATCACCACCAGCAACTGATAGCTCAACACGTCACCGGTGATGGAGGAATCATTGCGCAGGCTCACCAACAAGCCGGTCAGCAGCGGACCGCCGACCAGTGCGAGTCCGAAGCCGGCCACCCGACGCCGTACGGTGAGCGCGCCGCCGCCGAGCCGGGGCAGACTGAGCTGCCGGCCTGCGGCGGCATGGTTGACGATGTGCACATCGATGTCGCCGGCCTCGCGGGTGACCGTCGTGCCAATCCCGGGCCCGGTGAGGGCGGCGGCCAGTCGACTACGTCGGCTGACGCCGATCACGAGTTGGGTGGCATTGGCTGCCTTGGCGAATTCGGTCAGGGCGGTGGGGACGTCCTCCCCCACGATCTGGTGATAGGTGCCACCCAGCCGCTCGACCAGGGCCCGCTGCTGGGCCAGTGCCTCCGGATTGGCCCGGCGCAGCCCGTCCTGGCTGGTCACGTGCACCGCCATCAGTTCACCGCCCGCGGAGCGGGCGGCGATCCGGGCACCGCGCCGCAGCAGGGTCTCCCCCTCGGGCCCGCCGGTGAGGGTGACCACGACGCGCTCGCGGGCCTCCCACTTGCTGTCGATGCCGTGCTCGGTGCGGTAGTTCTGCAGGGCCGTGTCGACCTCGCCGGCCAGCCAGAGCAGGGCCAGCTCCCGCAGCGCGGTCAGGTTGCCGAGCCGGAAGTAGTTCGACAGCGCCGCATCGACCCGTTCGGCGCCGTACACATTGCCACCGGCCAGGCGGTCCCGCAGCGCCTGCGGGTCAAGATCAACCACCTCGATCTGGTCGGCGGCCCGCAGGACCGCATCGGGAATGGTTTCGCGTTGCGGCACCCCGGTGATCTGCTGCACGACGTCGTTGAGCGAGTCGATGTGTTGGATGTTGACCGTCGAGATGACGTCGACGCCGGCCGCCAGCAGCTCATCGACGTCCTGCCATCGCTTCTCGTTGCGCGAGCCGGGCGCGTTGGTGTGGGCCAGCTCGTCCACCAACGCAATGGTGGGTCGGCGTTCCAGTACGGCGTCGATGTCGAGCTCGGTCAGGTCAACGCCTCGGTGGCTGACGGTGCGGCGGGGCAGGATTTCCAATCCCTCGGTCATCGCGGCTGTGGCGGCCCGACCGTGGGTCTCCACCAGAGCCACCGCCACGTCCTTGCCCTCGGCATGGAGTCGCATGCCCTCCTCGAGCATGGTGTACGTCTTGCCGACGCCGGGAGCAGCCCCGAGCAGCACCCGTAGCTGCCCCCGATTC
>JAKDKP010000339.1 GCA_030453285.1 Propionibacteriales bacterium | reverse complement strand
ACCCGTCGGAGCGGGACGGTGATGGTCTGTGCACCATCGTCCGGCTCAGACCCCCAGAGTCGCAGCAGCGCCTCTTGCTCCGTCACGAGAAGCACCTCGCACGGCGATCCGGCTGCCCGCTCGCGTGCCCAGGCGATTGCGTCTTCGACGGATCCGACATCGGTAAGACACCAATCAGACGGGATCCACCCGTAGAGCTCGTTCCGCCCGCGGATCCAGATCCGCACCAGGTAGCTACTCACGCGAGTCGGATCGTTCAAGGGTTCCAGATAAGCGGTGACTTCCATCGAGGCTCCTTTGCCGGCTCATCGCATTTGACGGTGTAGCAGGGGTCTGAATCCGCCGGTGTCGAGGAGGGATCGGAGGATGTAGTGGGCGAGGTTGCGGAAGCCCAGCGCGGTGCCACGGAGGTGCTCGAGGCGGCCATTGATAGCCTCTGTTGGGCCGTTGCTGGTGCCGGGCCGGTCGAAGTAGGCCAGCACGTCCCCGGCCCGGCGTTTCAGAGTGCGGCCGAGCGTGATGACCTCGGTCAGCGAGGCTGGAACGTTGCCGGCGAGGTCCTGGATCACGGCGGTGAGTTGCTGCTTGGCGGCAACGCGATCGGGATTGCGGTATGCCTGGACGATCCGCTGGTAGATGCCCCAGGTCGCCTCCACTGCGGCGTGCTCGTCTGCGGCGAACACGCTGCTCAGGCGGCCGCACTGGCGATCGGTCAGGAGATCTGCGCCGGTGCGGAGGACTCGGCGGATCCCGTAGAGAGGATCCCCGGATCGGCCACGATGCCCGCAGGTGGTCTGCTGGATCCGTTGCCGGCAGCGGTCCAGTGCGTCACCGGCCAGGGCGACGACGTGGAACGGATCCATCACCGCGACGGCCTGCGGGATCTCTTCCGCAGCGGCGGTCTTGAAACCGGTGAACCCGTCCATCGCCACGGTCTCGATCCGGTCGCGGAAGCCCTGTTCCTGCTGGTCGAGCCAGGTCTTGAGCACCTTCTTCGAACGGCCGGGGACCATGTCCAGCAGCCTCGAGGCTCCGGTGCCATCGCGGACCGGGGTCAGGTCGATGATCACGGTGACGTACTTGTTACCGCCTCTGGTGTGGGACCAGACGTGCTCGTCCACGCCGAGGACCCGGACCCCCTCGAACCGGGCAGGATCGTTGATCAGGAGCTCGGAGCCGGCTTCGAGGACAGCGTCGTTCACGGTGTGCCAGGCGGTGCCGAGGTTCTCGGCGACCCGCGCGATCGACATCCGGTCGATGACCACGCTCTTGAGTGCCCAGAAGACCGCGTTGCGCGACAGCTTCGTGCGGGACGCGGCAGCGGCTGTGGTGTCCTGACGCCACACGGTGCAGCAGTCCGGGCAGCGGTAGCGACGCACTCTGACCTGCAGCATCGTCGGTCGCCAGCCGAGGGGGACGTGCACGATCGTCCTGAGGACCGTGCCGCGAGGAACTCCGGCCTGGCCGCAGCGATGGCACCACTGATCGTCCGCGAGGACCCGGCACTCCAGAACTGCCTGGCCCGTCTCGATGTGCTGGCCGGTGGCTGTGAGGCCGAGCCCGTCCAGGCCGCAGAAGGCATCGAGATCAGGGGACGAGAAGGTAGCGTGGGGCATGTCGAGGTCTTCCAGATGGCGAGCGTCAGAACTTCCATCATCGGGAGACCTCGACACCTATCCCGGCACCGACGCGCCCAAACCACGACCCGCAGCTACCCCCTCAACTGCAAAGAGCCGCTCATCCAGCGACTCCGATAGAACTGGTGGTGTTTCCGAACCGGCAAGTGTAAGGTTGCCGACATGGAAAGACGTGAGCAAGTGGGACCAATCAACCGCGATGACGCACAGTCTCAGCTGGAATCGTTGGCGGCTGATCGTGCGGCGGCGGGCGCTCGTGCTGCAGCGCCGTGGTGGTTGATCATGTTGCATGGGGCGAGCATCGCGGGGTTCGCCCTGTCGTTCGGTCTCGGTGACGGACAGGCGGTCGGTTTCGGGGTGAGTGTTCTTGTGTTTGTGGGGCTCGGCGTGATTCGTCCGTGGGTGACCCGCACGCACGCGGAACCATGGTCGAGGTCTAAGCGTGCGGTCGCTCCAGGTGTGATTCAGTTGCTGCTTGCGGTCATCATCATCGCAGTCGGGGTGATTGCCTACGATCAGTTCGGTATCGAGTGGGCGTTGTGGCCCACGGCACTTCTTGCCGGCGGCACAACGGTGCTGTTTGGGATGCAGATGGAGCGAGCCCTTACGCGCGACGTTGCTGAGGGGGCTTGATGGTGTCAGGCACCGTTTCTCGCTTCGATGAAACCATCCATGGTGTTGTGCGGCTCCGCATCTGCGGAATGCTCGCGCGTCTGGGCGCCACTGACTTCGCGGTCATTCGTGATGCCCTCGAGGTGAGCGATCCGACCCTCAGTAAGCACCTGAAGCAGTTGGAGCAGGTCGGCTATCTCCGCCTCCATAAAGGGCTCACGCTCGGTGGACGCACCAAGACGTGGGCCGAGATGACTGATGCCGGACTGGTCGCGTTCAAGGGGCACGTTACCTTCCTGCGCGAGGTCACGGGCGAATAGGAGTTCCGCGTGCTTCCGCCGCCACACAACGCCTGCTCTGCTCTCGTTAGGTAGACGCTTTATCGGGCTCTTCGCAGCTACCCCCTCAACTGCGAAGAGCCACCAAAGCCAGCGATGCACACCACGCGTCGGCCATTCGGCAACGATTGCACTCCTAGCTCACCGTAGCAAAGCGCCGAACCCCGACAGGGATCCGGCGCTTGCATAAGACGTTAAAGCGAAACGCGACTAGACGTTAAACCGCCACTCGACCGCGTTCCGTAGCCGAATAACCTCTGTGGCGAGATAAGCGCGGCAGTCCCGCCCGCCGGCGCCTGTGTGTACGCTCACGGTTCCGCAGATGTTCGCCGGATCATCGTGATCAACGACTGCGCCAGAGACGACACCCGACTCGATTCACGATCCCAGTCGACCTGTTCCTCGCCTCGGTACTCACCGGCAGCCGCAAGGAGCAGTTCCGCACCAGCGGCGTCGACTCGTTTCGCCGCGGCGACAGCCGCCTGTTCTTTGGGGACTATCGCCCCGGTCTCCACCGTATGCAACGCACGCGCCAGAGTCAGAAGAACATTGCGACCATCCCCACCCAGATCCTCAACGAGTCCCGGCAGTGCGGCCAGTTGCGCGTCCTTCAAAAGCGTGAAAGGTACATCAGCGACCAGAGCGCCCAGCGAAGGGCCGTGCAGCACCTGGTGTGATGCCAAAGCTGTCGCCAGCAGGATCACCACATCCGGATCGCGCTCAGGCTCGGACACATATCCCTGGATGAAATCGCTCCTGAGCCACTCCCCGAACTGGAAATCACTCCACGGCGCGGCCACCAGAGGCTCGAGATCGCCCGCAACCAGACTCGTCACCTCAAGCGGGCGACGGCTCGCGACCTCCGGAAATACGTCGGCATGCCCCTTCCACCCCGAAAGCCCGAGCAACGTGGATACCAACGATGCCCGCTCCTGAGACGTCAGTGACCTGCGAGTCACCAGCAGCAGGTCGACATCACTCTCCGGGCCGAGCCCCGTCGTCGTACTGGAGCCATAGAGGTACACCCCGACGATCCCACCGGGATCGGCCGTGAGCACTCGGTCGAGTACCGTCTGGATCAGATCGTCCATATCAATGGAGACTACGCACCCGAAGCCCCGCGAGGCAACGCTTGTATTGTCCAACCGCGCACGCGGATCGCACAGGTTGAATCGAAACTCACCCGCACGAGAGTTCGATCAAAACACCCTTCTGACCAGGGCTTTTATACATTGAACCTAAATTCCACCGCATCACGTACATTGCTTACCGCTTGGACTTCGGATTTCACGCTCTCAACTGCCAACATGCGCCCCACCTTGCTACACTTGGTGGCGTAGCCGAACGTCGACTACTACCCCGACCGGAGCAGTGCTCCTCCGGCGGAAAAG
>JAKDKP010000338.1 GCA_030453285.1 Propionibacteriales bacterium | reverse complement strand
TGATCGACGCCGACCCCCGCACCCGCGACTCCATCTGGCAAGGCGTCTCGCTCGCCCTCGGAGCTCTCGCGGACCCTCGCGTCCTCGACGCCGTCTCCCCGAAGGACGGGGAAGGGTTCGACCCGGAAGCGTTCATCCGCGACTCCGGCACCCTCTACCTCCTCGCCACCGGGGCCGGGGCGGGAGCTTCGGCTGCGCTCGTCGCGGCATTCGTCGAAGACCTCGTCGAGACCGCCCGCAGGATGGCGGCCGGCTCACCCGGCGCTCGACTCGATCCGCCGCTGTTGTTGGCGCTCGATGAGATCGGGAACCTCGCGCCTCTGCCGTCGTTGCCGACGCTCATGGCCGAAGGCGGCGGCACCGGAATCACAACGATGCCGGTGCTGCAGTCCCTGGCGCAGGCGCGGGAGAAATGGTCGGAGAATCAAGCCTCGGCGATCTGGGATGCCTCCATCGTGAAGATCATCCTCGGTGGCGCATCGAACTCGAAAGACCTCCAAGACCTCAGCACTCTCATCGGGGAGCGTGACGAGTTCACCGACTCGGTGACCCTCGGCGATCACGGCACCCGCTCCAACCAGCGGTCCGTGCGCCGGATCGCGATCTTCCCACCCGACCGACTGCGCCGTCTGCCGTTCGGTACCGCCGTCACCCTGCTCCGCGCGGCACCGCCGATCGTCACCGATCTGCGGGCCTGGCCCGCTCGCGGGGATGCTGCCCAGTTGCAGGCCGACCGTGCGGAGATCGAGGGCCTCCTCGAACGCGGCGGCGACTAGAGCCGCGCCTTCTGGCGGCAGGTCGTGCACCTGGCTGACCCACGCCGACACCCCGCCCGAGGAGGCGGGCCAGAACAGGAGCATCCGTCATGTCGATCAACGCACGCCCTTCGATCCGGGGATTCATCGCCTCCGAACCCGAGAAGCTGGAAACCGTCAACGGGAACCCCTACGTCAAGGTCCGGTTCGGGCAGGAACGCAAGCAGCGCCACGAGGACGGCACCCTCACCGATCTCGGGAAGACGTTCTCCACGCTCATCGCCTACAACGACAACATCGAGCGCATCCAGAACAACTACGTCCCCGGTGACCGGTTCATCGCCCAGGGGAAAGTCAAGACGTTCTCGAACGAGGAAACCGGGCAGGACGGAGAGGTGTTCGTCGCCTCCGGCATCGGCCACGACACCGCCTACACCCGCTACGACGTCGACCGCAGCCCCCGCCGCAGCGGTCCCGAACACGACGCTCCTGCCGTTGCAGCCGGGCAGACGGCGCAGCGCTCGGCACCCGAGGCGAGTCATCAGCCGGTGTTCCGGGCACCGGACCCCGAGACCGGACGCCCGTCCACGGCCATCGGCATCTAAGGAGGAACCGTCATGAGCGAACCGATCAACGACCAGCCCGACCCGACAGATGAGGTCCAGCCGGATCTCGATACGGACATCGACCTTGATGTCGAACTCGTCGACGCCACCGCCGAGGATGATGCCGACGGTGAGGCGCTCGGCGGCGGGTACGAGGAGGATGTTTCCGCGCCTCCGGGACCGGTGAACTGGTATCTGCTCTCCTCCGAGGCCCTGGAAACCGAGTGGTACGAACTCAACCGGTGGGTCGAGCGTCTGCGCCGCACCTACGGGCTCCCCGCCAGCGTGATCCCGCCGATGTGGCATCGTCACGACGAACTCGTCTGGGAACTCTCCGCCCTGCACGTGCACTGGCTGTGCGCCTACCACCCCGAGCAGGACGGGTCCGCGCCGTTCGGTTGGCATCGCGATTTCGCCGACGCCCGCAACCGGCTCCGCGACTGGGTCTCAGCCTCCGGCACCCGCCTGGACCGAGATCGGCCGACACGGCAGACGACCTGGCCCGGCGAGGAACCGGCCGATCCGGTCGAGGACGTGTTCATCGCCGACCGCGATCAGGACTTCGTCGAGTACGTGGCCGTGCACGTCGCCGAGCGCCGAGCAGCCGAAGATGCGTTCTTCGCCGGTGCCGATCCCGCGACCGGAGAGATCCGATGAGCACCGCGCCCGAGTGTCCGTCGACGGAGGAGATCGGCGCGGTCGTCCCCGAACGAGCCTATCCGGCGTTCACAGCTGGGTGGTGGGGGGGGGGGGGCCCCCCCCCCCCCCCCCCCCCCACCCCCCCCCCCCCATGTGAGGGCGGCCCACCACCCAGCCTGCCTCGCATGACGTGATCGAGGAGGTCGCAGCGATGCTCGACGCGGCGAGCATCGCCGATGCCCTCACTCGACCGGAATGATCGTCAACCGCTGCTCGGTGGGGGCGCGTCCCGGCAGCGCGTCGATCCGATAGATCAGGCGTCGCAGGTACGCACGCTTCTCCTTGATCGAGCGGTTCGGCCACGACTCGATCAGCATCGGCCCGTCCTCGATGGGGAACTCATCTAACTCCATCGCGTCCAACCGCCGCTGCAACGCATCGACTCGCTGTTGCGCGGCGTCGATCAACGACAGCAGCACCGTGATCATCGCGCCCCGGTACTCGCCGGTGCCCTGCTTGGACAGCAGTGCGTCCCGCTCGGCCTTCGCCTCTTCGAGCTGGCCGATGACCTCGTTGACCCCGACATCCGCGCGAGCGGCACGCCTGCGTGTACGCGCCTTCGCCAGTGCGTCATCGTTGATCTGCGAGAAGAACCAGCCCAGCACGTACGCCTCGCCCTTCGTGGAGTCGATGGTGCACCCGCCCGAGCAGTTGCCGGGTCCGCGCTTCTTGTTCGCCAGGCACCGGTAGGCGAACGCGTCCTGGCGTTTTCCGGCAGTGTTCGTGCGGAATCTCTGATGCCCGTACAGTCGCTCCCCGCACTGGCAGAACACCAGGCCCGTGAGGAGCCACTCGTGCGTGCCCCAGGGCTGGCGCGTCTTCGATGTCTTCGCCTGTTCCAGTAGCCGCCTGACCCGAAGCCACGTAGCCCGGTCGCAGACGGGCTCCTGTGAGATCACCGGCTCACCAGTGGAGTCGCGGGCGATGTAGTCCAGCAGGTCGATCTTCACCCCGCGCCGGGGCTCAGGAACCTGCCGCATCCGGTAACCGGCCATCCGTGGCGAGATCAGCGACCGATAGACCGTCGCCTCGTAAACGTAGGCACCCTTCGCGGTCGTGATTCCGTACTGCTCGGACCAGTAGCCGGCGATCTGGGCCAGGCTCTTGCCCGCCAGGACCATGTCAACGGCGTCCTTCAACGCCCGATGCTCCACCGGATGCGGTATCAGCCGCACGCCCGTGCGCCCGAACTCGTCCGTGATGCGCGGGCCGGCCATCCAACCCAGCGGCACGGTCCCGCCGTGATGGAAACCCGCCTCGGCCAGGTGACGCTTCGAGGCGAGCTGACGCTCGCTCATCGAATCCGTCTCCACCTCGGCCAGGAGCGCCTTAATCCCGGTGACGAGCTTCGCCCCAGCGGTCGCGGTGTTCAGCTCATCGGCGCTGTCCTGGTGCGAGACCAAATACACGCCGGCCTGCTGACACGTCCCGATCCACTCGATGCACTGCGAGGCGATCCGGTTCGTGCGATCGAGCTTCCAGAACGCCACCGCGGGCACCCGCCCGGCCTTGATGTCCTGGTTGAGCTGTCGCCACCCCTTCCGGCTCCGCTCCGCTGACGAGCTGGCCGAGTCGTTGTCGATGTACTCGCCCATGATCGTCCAGCCGTCTTCCAGAGCGAGCTTCCGCGTCAGGTCGATCCGCTGGCGCTCGATCGCGTCAGCCTTGTCCTTGTGGTACTTCGAGAGCCTCAGATACAGGTAGATCGGCTTCGTGCCCTGCACGGGCACTTCCGGTCCAGTCCTCGCGTACGCGGGATAGACCACGCTCCTCGTCGCTCGTGCGGGCCGCGCATTGCTCCCTGGCTTCTTCGCTGTGGCACTCATCAGTGACCTCCTTGGCTAAGGAGGTGTGCTTTCCATTGCGTGCCTCGGCGCTCAAGATGACCGGTGTCCGAGCGATAGTCGCCACCGGATGGGGAGG
>JAKDKP010000337.1 GCA_030453285.1 Propionibacteriales bacterium | reverse complement strand
GCGTCGGGTGCCGGTGCGTCGGGTGCCGGTGCGTCGGGTGCCGGTGCGTCGGGTGCCGGTGCGTCGGGTGACTGTGCGTGGGAAAGGCTCATGTTCTGACCAGTTTCCCACGAGCAGTCAAAGCCGGCCACCGCTTTCTGGCGGGTCCGATCCTGTCGGGTCAGCCCTCACCGACGAATCGGAAGGTCACGGAGGCCTGGAACGTCGGTTCCTTCTTGTCCGCCTGGACCGGATACATCGCCGCGATCATCTCCATCGTGGCTGGACGGCCACCGACCACCTTCATCGCTTTGACGAGCATCACCGCATCGGCAAGGTCGTTGCGGGGCGGCACGACCAACCAGCCGCGCCGACGCAACTCCGCACTGAGGAGATCCGTGGCCCGCTGATTCCCCGCCACGGTCGCCTCGACGGTCATCCCACCCTCGGCTCCAACCGACCACCCACCTGAACTGTCCTCGGCCGATGTCGGCGTCAGGCCCTACGGGGCCAGCACCTCTCCCGCCTCACGTTCCAGATCCGCACGTCCGGCCTCGGGCGCGACGAGCGGGCGGACGACCAGCACCACCACCAGCCCGACAACCAGGGTGGCGGCAGCGCCCAGCAACCACCGGTGGGTGGGGCGGCGTGGTGGTGCGGTCGTGTCGGAATGGTTCATGTCAGGACAACGCGACCAGTCCGTACGGGGTTGTCACACCAGGTCGTCGGGGATGGTGACCTCGCCGTGGGCAACCATCACCGCCGGACCGGTCAGCCACGATTCCCTGGCACCGTCAGTGCTCGGACCCAGGTGGACGTGCACGGTCCCGCCGGGCACGTCGACCTGCCAATCGTGCTCCTGGGCGTTGTCGGCACCCATCACCGCGGCCACGCCGACGGTGCCGGTGCCGCAGGAGCGGGTCTCGCCCACACCACGCTCGTACACGCGCATCGCGACGTGCCCCTCGGCGACAGGCACCACCAGCTCGACGTTGGTGCCTTCGGGGAACGTCTTGGCCTCGATCCACTCGTCCTGCCCGGCCGGACGCCACAGTGGGGTGTGGAACAGGTCGAACTCGGCCAGATCGGTGCCGGCGTCGAGCACGGCCACCGCATGGGGATTGCCGACCTCGGCGAAGCCCGCCGGGTGCTCGGCCTCACCCACGCGGACGACCACATCCGTGCCGAGAGTGACCACGCCCATCGCGACGGTGAACTGGCCGTCTTGTCGTACGGTGATGTCCCGGACTCCGTTGCGGGTGCCGATCCTCAGCTCGGGACCGTCGGCCAGTCCCTGGTCGATCAGGAACCGGGCGAAGGCGCGGCTCCCGTTGCCGCACATCTCGGCAACCGATCCGTCGGCATTGCGGTAGTCCATGAACCAGATGTCGGGCTCACCGTCCCAGTCGGCGATGTGCTTGGCCCAGGTGGCACGCATCACTCCGTCGGCACCGATGCCGGCGCGGCGGTCACACAGGAACCGGACCTCCGCCGGTGTCGGATCGGTCATCCCGTGCCGATCCAACACGATCACGAAGTCGTTCTCGGTGCCGTGACCCTTGACGAAGTTCCAGGTGCGCATGGTCACAGTCTTCCATTGCCCGACGCCCACTGATGCCGGGGCGTCCGCCCGCACCAACTCCCTGTAGACCCTGGCTCACTGTGCAGCCTGGTCGGCCAGCGTGATCACGTCGGTGGCGGTGGCGGTCCGGGCGTCGAGCCAGTGCACCCGATCATCGCGCCGGTACCAGCCGCCCTGCTTGCGGGAGAAGCGTCGGGTCAACACGATCGTGCGCCGGATGGCTTCGGCCTCGGTGATCTCTCCGGCCAGGAACTCCAGCACCTGGCGATAGCCGATGGCAACGCGTGCCGTCCGAGCGTCCCGCAGACCACGAGCCTCCAGCCGGCGCACCTCGTCGACGAACCCGGCCTCCCACATCAGGTGCACCCGTCGTTCGATCCGCTCGTCCAGCCAGTCGCGGGGGGCGTCGAGGCCGACCTGGACGACCCCGGGCAGGGCGTACTCGTGGCTGGGCAAGGACCCTCCGTACGGCTGGCCAGTGATCATGATCACCTCGAGGGCGCGGACGATCCGGCGGCCGTTGCTGGGCAGGATCGCTGACGCCGCGGCGGGATCACGGGCAGCGAGGCGGGCATGCATCGCCGGTGCGCCGACCGCGGACAACTCGTCCTCCAGTCCGGCGCGGACGGCAGGATCGGTGCCGGGGAAGGAGAACGCGTCGATGATGGCACGTACGTACAGGAACGAACCGCCGGTCAGGATCGGGGTGCTGCCCGCTGCCAGGCAGGAGGTGATCACCGTACGAGCCATCTGCTGGAAGTCGGCGACCGTGGCCGTGGTGGAGATGTCGAGGACGTCGATCAGATGATGGGGTACGCCGCGGCGCTCGGCCGGTGTCGGTTTGGCGGTGCCGATGTCCATCCCCTGATAGACCACCATCGAGTCGCTGTTGACGATCTCGGCGGGCCGTTCCGCCCTGATCAACTGCTCGGCCACGTCGATCGCCAGGGAGGACTTGCCGACCGCGGTCGGGCCGACCATCACGATGATCATGGTCGGACGCGCGCCCACTGCTGCTGCAGGCCGTCGAGGTCGGCTGCCCGCGTCAGGCGGTCGGACTCCAGCGTCCGTACGCGTTGGCTGGCCTGGTCGAGCTTGGTGCCGATGTCGGCAAGATCGGCGGCTCGATCGGTGGCCGCCTGCCGACGTTCGCGCATGGCCACCAGACCCAACGCCGCCGCGACACCAGCTGCCACCAGGAGCAGCACCCCCAGCGCCGGAGCCGCGACGATGAAACACAGCACGGCCAGCACCACACCGACACCGGCCACGCCGAGACACACCTTCTCCTTGAGTCCTGCCCCGCCGCCATATCTGGCTTCCACGTGCTGTTCAGCCTTCTGCCGGGCGGCGACATCCATCCCGTCCGGACGCACCGCGACGTTCCCACCGGCGGTCTTGGCCAGCACCTCGACCTCATCCGGGGTCCCCTTCCGCACCAGGGTGTCGACCAGGCCGTCCAGGTGCGGCGCGATCCAGGTGAACAGTTCCACCCGAGCCGGGTCACCCGGCGGCAGGGACCGATGGGCGTCCAACACCGCGTCAGCGACCGGTCGGGGTATCGGTTCGGTGGCACGTTCAGCACGCTCGGCATCGGTCGGGGACTCGATCGTGGCGCGCAACTCTCGGGCGCGAGCCAGCAGGTCCCGCTCTCCCGGCATGCCTGCCGAGGCGAGCTGGATCGCCAGGGTGCGCAGTGCGGTCAGCGAGCTCTCCCGCCGGTCCTCGGGACTGGTGACATCGTCCTGGTCGGTTCCCGCACCGGGATAGGCCTCGACGTCCACCGGCAGGGCACCCTGTGCGCCGGCCGACGCTGGCTGATCGGTGGCCGCACGCGTCTCGGCCGCCACGATCAGCCAGCGCAGGGCCAAGGTGGCGGCGGGGAGGGTGAACCCGAGCCCGTCCACCAGGCGGTCAGTCGGAGCAGCGGCCAGGGCGCGTTCCACCGCCGGACGCAGGGAGGGCAGCAGGTCTCCGTACAGACCGGCGACACTCGCCTCCCACACGGTCTGCTGGAGCGGGGTGAAATCGCCGTCGGTGATCAGGAGGCCGATGACCCGGTCGGCGACAGCTTCCCCACGGCCCAGCGCCCCCATCAGCACGACGTGGAAGGCCACGGCATCCCGCGACAGCGCCGTCGCTCGCTCCTCGGCGGCCGGGTCGGAATCCCCCGCCGCGGCAGCGATCACGCCGTTCATCGCCGGCTCCAGCCAATTGGCGCCGCCCTCGGACAGTGGCGGGGGGCGCCGATCCTCGGCCAGCGCCATGATCGCCTCGATGACCGCCCGGCGCGTGGCGCTGGAATCGGCGTAGGCCAACAGTTGCTCGCGGACGTCGCCGAGTTCGACGTACGCGTCGCACGCTCTGGTCAGTCGTTGCAGTCGGGACTCCATCGACCCCTGGAGTTGGTTCAATTGGCTGC
>JAKDKP010000336.1 GCA_030453285.1 Propionibacteriales bacterium | reverse complement strand
AGCGGGCCTCTCCGCTGACTCCCAGACTGTGCCCAGACTATGCAGCCACACCCCGTACGACGAACCGGGGACGGCTGGACTCTCGGCGTCGGTGCGCTGTCGGCAGGATGGTGTTGACTCGTGATCATGACGTCTCGCCGCAACTCCTGGTCGGTTTCCCCTTCGATCCCAGCGGACCTGCCGGAGGTCGATCGGGTCCGGATCGCCGACGACGAGGTGATCACCAATCAATTCGTCGTACGGGCCGACTGCGCCGGTGCCCGCGGCCGACTGGTGGACCTGGAATCCTTACGGTGGCGAGCCTCCAGCCTGTCCGGGGCGACCATCGACAAGCTCAGCGTGACCGACTGTGAGTTCACCGAATGCGACCTGGCCGTGCTGGCCGCACCCGAATCGAGTTGGAACCGGGTGCGCTTGGCGAACTGCCGGATGAGCGGATTTTCTGCGGCCGGCGCCACCGTGCAGTACGTCGAGGTCGCCGATGCGATTGCCGATCTGAGCTCGTGGCGGTTCGCCAAGCTGACCAGGGTCCGTTTCACCGGTGGTCGGTGGACCCAGGCCGACTTCGTCGGCACCACCTTCGACGACGTGATCTTCACCGACTGTGACCTGACCCGGGCCGACTTCTCCCAGGCAGTGGTCAAGAAGGCCCGCTTCGACAACTGCCGGTTCTCTCGCATCGGCGGGATGGACTCCCTGCGGCGTTCGGTGATCCATCACGACGACCCGACCGACGCCCTGGGCCTGTTGGGGCCAATGGCGCATGGCCTCGGCATCACGTTGGAGTAGCAGCTGGCCGCCGGCGGTCGCCATCCGTGCGCTCGACATCCCCCCATCCGCACTCCAGCAGGGTGAAGAGTTCGCGAACGGCTGCATCACGGTTGGGACGGCTCTCGGCCAAGGTCGGTACGTCCAGTACGAAGCGTGCGATCCCCGCACACGCTAGGTCCCCGGCAGGGCGACCGACCTCGTCGGCGATGGCGGTCGCCAGGGCTTCCTCATGGCGTGCCCACATCTGACGGTAGTAGTCCCGCAGCGCGGGAGTGCGCTCGATCAACGCGGCGAGTTGACGCTGCTCGGCTGCAGTCCCGTCAGCCATCGAGGGACGGTTCACCACGTGATCGCGCAACGACTCCAGGACCGATAGCCCTGCCGAACGGTCGCGTACGGCCGCCACCAGTTCGTCCTCCATCGCCGAGTCCAGATCGAAGACCAGCGATTCCTTGGTGGCGAAGTGCTTGAACAGGGTGCTCAGCGCCACGTCGGCGGCGTCGGCCACCTCCCGGACGCCGACCGACTCGTATCCCCGTTCGAGGAAGAGCTGCAGCGCGGCATCGGCGATCGCCTGTCGAGTCTGCGCCTTCTTGCGCTCCCGACGTCCCAAGGGTTCGGTCATATCCGTCACCGTACCGAACCAACAACAATGTCGGAGCGATTGCATCTTTGGAGTTGCTCGTGAATACTCTCGACTATGACTACTCAAGCCGCCGCACCACCTCGCACCCGGGCCCGATCCCTCAACTTCGTCATCGGAGCCCTCGGGGTCGGGGCCATCGCCAGCATCCTCGACTCGACGATTGTGAACGTGGCCGTCGACCACCTCTCCACCGTCTTCAACACGCCGGTCACCCACACCCAGTGGGTCGTCACCAGCTTCTTGTTGGCGATGGCGGCGATCGTGCCGCTGTCGGGGTGGCTGATCGATCGCCTGGGCGGACGTACCGCGTGGATGATCGCCCTGTCGACCTTCTTGGTCGGATCGATCCTCTGCGGGCTGGCCTGGAACATTGACGCCCTGATCGCGTTCCGTGCCCTGCAGGGACTCGGGGCCGGCTTGATCGTGCCGATCCTGATGGCGGTCCTCACCCAAGTGGCAGGTCCGGATCGCCTGATGTCGGCGATGGGCAGCTTCTCGCTGCTCGTGCAGGTGGGTCCGATTCTTGGTCCCGTGGTGGGTGGGGCTCTGGTGCAGGCGGCCGACTGGCGCTGGGTGTTCTTCGTCAACGTGCCGTTCTGCCTACTGGGTCTGACCCTGGCCCCCTTCGCGCTACCAGCCCATCACGCCACCGTGACGCGACGACGCCTGGACCTGGTCGGCCTGGCACTGATGGCCCCTGCTCTGGTTGGACTGGTTCTCGGCGTGAGCAATGTCAGCCCCACCCATGGCTTCGGACAGCTCGACGTGTGGCTACCGCTGGCACTGGGCATCGTTCTGCTGGCCCTCTTCACCGCTTGGTCGCTGCGCGACGGCCAACGAGCGCTGATTGACGTACGCCTCTTCACCGACCGCACCTTCAGGATCGCCAACTTGTTGTCGATCGCGCTCGGATTCACCATGTTCGGCGGCATGCTCCTGCTCCCGCTGTACTTCCAAGGCGTCCTGGGAGCATCAACGCTCGAAGCCGGACTGCTACTGGTGCCTCAGGGCATTGGCGCTGCGGCCATCATCCTCGGCGCCAAGAAATACCTGCGGGGAATTTCTCCTCGGACCCGAATCCTGGCCGGATTCATCCTGATGGCCCTGGGGACCGTTCCGTTCGCCCTACCGGACCTGCGCGACCAGACCGTGCTGACCCTGCTGGCGCTGGTGGTCCGCGGCACCGGAGTCGGCCTGGCCACCCCGGCCCTGTCAGCCATGGCGATCGCGACCCTACCCAGCAGTCAGGTGGCTCGTGGCACCACCGCCTTCAACATCGTGCAACGGGTGGGCGCCCCTTTCGGCACCACGGTGCTGGCCGTCGTGCTGGCCAGAGCCACCGAGCAATCCGCGGCAACTGTTGCGGGCATCGCCGGCGCCTTTTCGGTGGCGTTCTGGTGGGCCATCGCCGCCACCGCTATCCCCGTCATCCTGGCGCTGCTGCTCCCGCGTGCGACACCGAAGGCAACCACTTCGCCACAGGCCAGCGGAGCGGCAAGGTAATCGGGGCCCAATGGTGGCCAGCAACGTCTTCACCTACTAGAGTTTTGGTATGCCAAAGTCTAGATCTGCTTCGGAACTCCATCGCGACCGCGCCGTTTCTGTCATCCGCGACCTCGTGACCAGCGGAGTGGTCTCACCGGGTGATCGACTGGTGGAACGCACCCTGTCCAGCGAGCTCGCGCTCTCCCGGGTGCCGGTCCGCGAAGCGCTGCAGGTCATGGTGGCCGAGGGGTTTGCCGCCGAACGCCCGACCGGTGGAGTCGTCGTGCGCCAGCACACCCTCGACGAGGTGGCCGAGCTGCTGGACATCTCACACGCCCTGGACGCGGTGGCGGTCCGGCGCCTCGACCAGGCCGGGGTGGCCGCGCTGCTCGAGACGACGACTGCCGCCGGGCGAGCGCTGGAGGCCGGTGATCATGCCGCGGCCGTACGGGCCAACGCCGACTTCCACGATGTCCTACTGGGGGCGGGCAGCTCGGTGCTGCGCGAGGTGAGCACGCCGATCCGCGCTCGACTGCGCTGGCTGATGGAACAGCACCACGATCCACGCCAGATGCATCGTGAGCACCTTGCGCTCATCGACGCCGTCGCCGGCGGCAAGGCCGAGCGGATCACCACGGTCCTCGATCAGCATCTCGCCACGAGCAGAGCCGCGTTGGCCGCCCGTCGGAGCGAGTCATGAAACGCACTTGGCGGTCTCTCATCTGCGCCACGGTCATGGCAGCGCTCCTGATGGGTTGTACGGAGGCCCCGCCAGGGGAGCCTGCTGCCCCCGCTTCGCCAACACCAGCCAGCTCGTCTGCAGCATCCCCCACCACCGAACCGTCACCAACCGTACGACCGAAGGAGAGCACCAGCGTGACCACGGCATCTCAGCAGGAGCTCGATGATCAACTACGCAAGGCTGCCTGGGCCAACGATGTCCGGCGCGCCCGAGAGTTGATCAAGGCCGGAGCCGACGTCGACGCCAAGGACGCCACCGAACAGAGCGACTTCCTGATCACCACCAGCGAGGGATCCCTGGAGATGATGGAGCTCACCATTGCTGACCGAGCCGCCATCAAG